>CACZSH010000001.1 GCA_902783785.1 uncultured bacterium
GTGTCTGTGTTAGGTTTGATTTTCGGTTTAATTGCATTTGCGCAAGTTAAGAAAATCGAAGTTCACGAATGTATGGCAAATGTTGGTAACACAATTTTTGAAACTTGTAAAACCTACTTAATTCAACAAGGTAAATTCTTAATTGCATTAGAAATCTTGATTGGTTTGTGTATTGCATTTTACTTTGGCGGATTGGCTAAAATGGGTTGGACAGGCGTTCTAATCATTTTAGCTTTTTCAGTTATTGGTATTTTAGGTTCTTATGCAGTAGCATGGTTCGGTATCAGAATGAACACATTAGCTAACTCAAGAACAGCATTTACAGCATTAAAAGGTAACCCTTTAAACATCTTGAACTTACCTTTAAAAGCAGGTATGTCAATCGGTGTTGTATTAGTATCAATCGAATTGATATTAATGTTAGTAATTTTATTATTCGTACCTGGTAACATCGCAGGTGCTTGTTTCATCGGTTTTGCAATCGGTGAATCTTTAGGTGCTTCTGCTCTTCGTGTAGCAGGTGGTATCTTCACAAAAATTGCTGATATTGGTTCAGACTTAATGAAAATCCAATTCGGTATCAAAGAAGACGATCCAAGAAACCCTGGTGTTATTGCAGATTGTACTGGTGATAACGCAGGCGACTCTATCGGACCTACAGCTGACGGTTTTGAAACTTACGGTGTAACAGGTGTTGCTCTTGTTTCATTTATTCTTTTAGCTGTTAAAGGTGATGTTAACCAATGTCAATTATTAGCTTGGATCTTTACAATGAGATTCTTAATGATTGTAACTTCAATTGTTGCATACTGGATTAACGGTGTATTCACAAATGTATACGCTAAAAATACTCAAAAGTTCGATTTCGAACAACCTTTAACAAACTTAGTATGGATTACATCTGTACTATCAATCATTATGACTTATGGCGTAAGCTATTGGTTATTAGCTCCAATGGGAGACAATTTATGGTTAGTATTATCAACAATCATTTCTTGCGGTACTGTTGGTGCAGCTTTAATTCCTGAAGCTACTAAGAAATTCACTTCACCACAAGCTTTACATACAAAAGAAGTTGTAACAGCTTCTCGTGAAGGCGGTTCATCATTAACAATCCTTTCTGGTATTGTTGCAGGTAACTTCTCAGGTTTCTGGATTGGAGCAGTTATCGTATTATTAATGGGCTTAGCTTATGGCGCAAGCTTATACATTCCTGAAGGTACTATGGTTTATCCATCAGTATTTGCTTTTGGTTTAGTAGCATTCGGTTTCTTAGGAATGGGACCTGTTACAATCGCTGTTGATTCTTACGGCCCTGTAACAGATAATGCTCAATCAGTTTATGAATTATCATTAATTGAAGCTATTCCAAATGTTGGTGAAGAAATTGAAAAACAATACAGTTTCAAACCTGATTTTGACAATGCTAAGAAATACTTAGAAGAAAATGATGGTGCTGGTAACACATTCAAAGCAACTTCTAAACCGGTATTAATTGGTACAGCAGTTGTTGGTGCTACTACAATGATTTTCTCATTAATCTTAGTAATTCAAAACGTTTTAGGTATCACTCCTGAAATGATATTGAATATGTTAAATCCATACACATTACTTGGTTTCATTGCCGGTGGTGCTGTAATTTACTGGTTCTCAGGTGCATCTATGCAAGCTGTTACTACAGGTGCATATTCAGCAGTTGAATATATCAGAAAACATATTAAGTTAGATTCTGAAGAACAATCAGCTAACATTTCTAATTCAAAAGAAGTTGTTAAGATTTGTACTCAATATGCTCAAAGAGGTATGTGGAATATCTTTATTGCATTATTCTCATTTGCATTAGCATTCGCATTCTTATCAGCTCCTTTAGGTGAAAACTTACACCCTGTATCATTCTTCGTAAGCTACTTGATAGCAATTGCCGTATTCGGTTTATTCCAAGCTGTATTTATGGCAAACGCAGGCGGATGCTGGGATAATGCTAAGAAAATTGTTGAAGTTGACTTAGCTGAAAAGGGAACACCTTTACATGATGCAACAGTTGTTGGTGATACTGTTGGTGATCCGTTCAAAGATACTTCTTCAGTAGCTATGAACCCTATCATCAAATTCACAACATTGTTCGGTTTATTAGCAATGGAAATTGCTATCAACCCTGCATTCCAAAAATATGCACCTGTTGTTGGTGTTATATTCTTATTAGTAGCATTAGTATTCGTTCTAAGAACATTCTATGCTATGAGAATTCCTGAAAGAAAAGACTAATTAAATTAGTTTTTATTATAAGGAGAAACGGACGGCTAAAAGCCGTCCGTTTTCATTTCTTTACAAATTTTTTGTAAATTTTTGATTTATTTTATGGAGTTTAGTTATATAAAATGCCATAATGTATAAGCAGCCCGTTGAATAAACTTTCTTATACAAAGAAAGGATATTTTTATGGGAAAAACTTCATCTGTTAATGTTGCTACACCTGCTTTTTCAAATGGTACTGTCTCTATAAACGGTACTAAAAAAGCTGATATTTCAAAAAAAGGTAATTCTGTTGATTCTAATTACAATATGAATGATTATGAAAAAACTGTTTATGATTACGCTCAAAAATCACTTGCTCAAAATTTGCCAAATTTGAATGTATTTAATGATAATGTTAAAAAGGGTTTAGATTCACAGCTTGAAGCTTATAAAAATCAGGCATTAAATACTTTAAACAGTTTATACCAACCGATGATTAAAAATCTTACAAATGATATTGCATCTCGTTTTGGTAATGTTGATAATTCAATGTTTTTAGATAACTTAAATTCTATTGAAAATAACAGAGCAAAAGCAATGTCTGATTTGGTACAAGATATACAAATGTATAGAAATGATTTGTATAACAATGAACTTGCAAACAGGTATAATTATCTTAATCTGTTAAATACACTTGTAAACGGCTCAAATAATAATGCTTTAAATTATTTATCGTCTGCATTATCAAATTCTAATGCAGGTAATGCATATAATCAATCCGTAGCAAATTTATTAAATTCAGCAAACAGAGGTGGAACAAGTAATTCTATAACCAATTTGAATAATTTATCAACATTGGCTTCATTAATTAAGTATTTATAATATGTAAGCACAATTGTAATCTTTTGAGGATGATAATTCTGTCATCCTCTTTTTTTAAGTTATAATTATTTTATGAATATAATACAAGAATTTGATACAATAGCAGCTATTTCAACACCATTAGGATATGGCGGAGTTGGTGTTGTAAGAATTTCAGGAGATAAAGCTTTAGAAATTATCAGTAAAATTTTTAAAGGTCAAAAAATAGAAAACCATAAGATTTCTCATGGATTTATAAAAGATGGAGAAAAGATTTTAGATGAAGTTATAGTATTATATTTTCAAAATCCTCAATCATACACAGGTGAAGATGTTATAGAAATCCAATGCCATGGAGGAGTTAATATTGTTAAAAATATTTTAAATCTTGTTTTAAAAACAGGTACAAGAATGGCTGAAAGAGGTGAATTTACAAAAAGAGCATTCTTAAATAAAAAACTTGATTTATCCCAAGCTGAAGCCGTTTGCGATTTAATTCACAGTAAATGTGATAATTTTTCAACAGGTGCAGTTAAGAATTTGCAAGGAAAATTATCGGAAAAAATTTATGAAATAAAAAAAGAAATTTTTGATATTTTGTCAAAAATTGTAGCCGGTATTGATTTTCCTGAAGAAGTCGCCGAACCAGAATATTCTTACTTGATAGAAACTTTTGAAAAGATTATACAAGAAATTGAAAATATTTTAAAATCATCAAATACAAGCAATATATTAAGACAAGGCATAAAAGTTGCCATTGTTGGAAAACCGAATGTTGGAAAATCTTCAGTTTTTAACAGTTTGTTGAATATTGATAGAGCTATTGTAACAAACATAGCAGGAACGACAAGAGATGTTTTGCATGAAACACTTGATTTAGGTATTCCTGTAACACTAATTGATACAGCAGGAATTAGAGATGAAAATAATGATGATGTTGATAAAGTTGAAGAAATTGGTATAACTTATTCTAAACAATCAATAGAACAAGCTGATTTAAGTATATTTGTTTATGACGTTAATCAAGGTATACAAGAGGAAGATAAATTGATTTTGGATTTATTAAAGAATAAAAAACACTTAGTTGTAGCAAATAAAATAGATATTCAATCTAAAAAAGATGAAAATGTTTATAATATATCAGCAGAAACAAAAGCAGGCATAGAAAGCTTAAAAGAAGCTATTAAGAATATAGTTTGCGAAATATCTCCAGAAAACCTTGAATACGTAACAAATTCAAGACAAACCACTTGTCTTCAACGAGCAAAAGAATCATTGGAACAAGCATTAATATCTTCGAAAGAAGAACAAATTCAAGATTTAATATCTATTGATGTAAAACAAGCCCTTTTATGTTTGGACGAAGTAACAGGTGAAGTCATAACAGATGACATTTTAAACAATATTTTTGATCATTTTTGCATTGGAAAGTAAGTATCAAAACTATTCTGTCAAATATCCCTCAAAGATTTTGCATGATGTTTCAATACATTTAATGCAATTTACGGGTTTGCCATCAACTAGAGTTGAGCCTTTTAATTCTGCACAGATTATAGAACCGTTTATATCTTTAAATTTTTGAGCAGCTTCATTAACAAGTTTTAAAGTTTGAGCTTTTGTGCTTATTTCAGGATTTCCACTACTATTTTTTAATCCAAGCAGCATAAACATTCCTGTTACAGCTCCGCAAACCGATCTCATACCCATCCCTGCTCCGAAACCTTCAGATACCATAAACATTGTTTTTTCATCTACACCAAATAAATCAGCATATGCCATTACAACAGATTGAGAACAATTCATCCCGCTTTTATAATTTTCTATTGCCTTAGCAACTCTTGTTTCTAATTGTTTTTCCATTTTAACCTCATTTTTATATTTCAAAAGGATTGCTATTTTCTTTTGTTTTTATTTCGTCTTTCTTTTTTACAAAACCGCATTTCGTACAAGCCAGTACTTCTCCTGTACTATCTACCGGCATGAAAATATGTTCACACTTTTCATATTCATCTGTGCTGTAATCGTAAACAGGGTACGGTTGATTTTCTAATTGAGGAAGTTTTCTTTTGGGTTCTGTGTGATATTTTTTCTTCCAATAGTTTACTATAAACTCAATTATATACATCTTGCAAAGTCAAACCTTAAATTATAATTCAAATCCAAGTGGTAATAATTCATCTATATCAAAAGTTTTTAAAGTTCCATCTTCACCTTCTAGGATAACTTTTGTACCTTTAGATTTTGATTTAAATTCTGCAATAACTTGTCTGCAAGGTCCGCAAGGTGCGCACATTTTCATCTTTTGCCCGTAAATTGCTATTGCGTCAATTTCTCTTTCTCCGTTTACAACAGCATTAACAATTGCACTTCTTTCTGCACAAATTGTTGCACCATAACTGGCATTTTCAACGTTTGTTCCTATATATGTCTTTCCGCTTGAAGCTAATAAACAAGCTCCTACAGGAAACTTTGAATATGGACTGTATGAATTTTTACTTGCTTCTTTTGCTTTTTCCATTAGTTCTTCATCTGTCATATATTAACTCCTTTTAACGTTTTTTGAATTGTGGATTAATGTGGTATAATTATATCATGAAATTTGTTATAAAAGTATTTTTATTAATTTTATTTATATTTGCTCAACAAAGTTTTTCTTATGCAAAAGACATTAAAGTTTTGATTTTGCCTGATACTTTGGCAAAAAAAGAGCAAGATACTTTTATTTATGCTGAGGCGGCGGATTTAATTTCAAACGATGTAATTAATTATTTAAATAATGTAAAAGGGTTTAATGCACCAACAATCAGTTATGTTAAACAAGTTATAAATTATGGTGGAGATAAATACAAACGTTTTGTACAAAAAACAATGTTTGATTTTAAAAACACATACAACGTTGACTATATGGCATTAAAACAAATTAATACAAAATTTAATGCTGATTGGATACTACTAATAACATCAAATATGGATGTGCAAAACTATTTTTTAAGAAGAACTGTTTGGGATTTTTTCAATATTCCTGGAGCGGCTGTTGTTGATCCGGCAGTTAGATTATCAACTCAAGTTTATTTGATTGACCCAAATAAACAAACTATTGTTTGGCAAAATAATTATCAAAAACTTATTTCATCAAGAGAAAATCGTATTATTGCAACAAGTTTTCAACCTCAAACAGAACAAATGGAGTGGATAAAAAGACATTCGAGAATGTATTTGGCACCTCAAATTATTCAAGAAATGCAGTTTATTGCATATAATGTTGATGAATACAGTAATTATTTTAAACATCCTGAAATTGTTAAAACCAATCCGCTTGTTGTGGATAGTGCGAAACTTAATGCACAAAGAGGTGCTGTTATTGCAGGTCGTGGCACAAAACGTTATGGTGCAAGAGCCGGCAGAGCAACAAAACGAGGTGCAATTAAAGCTTATAATAAAACAAAGACCAGTATAAAAAATCAAAAAACTAAATTAAAAACAAAACGACAAGAGGCTAAACAAAAACGGCAATTAAAAAGGGCTGAAAAACAGGCTCAAAAAGCTAAAAAACAAGCAGAAAAGGCTAAACAAAAACTTCAAGATGCAACAGAAAATCTAAATGATTTAAAACTAAATCAACCAAGAGAAGTTGATGTAATTATGATAAAAGAAGAACCACAAGTAGATTACGACTTCACTCCAACAAAACCTCGTTTGAGAGAAGATAACGACTCTATGTTTAATGATTTGTAGTATAAATTTGGAACTTGAATATAAATTTATATTCGATAATTAAATATTGAATATATTTTCAAGATAGCCTTTTTCTTGCATTGAATACCCCCAATTGTTTATGTATATGAAGGCATTTTTTCTATATCACCTGTATATTGACGATATTCAAAATTATAATAATCAACAATTATGTTTGTTTTATAGTCATTTATAATATTGATCATTATAATAAGTCAAAAAACAGTATATAAATTAAGTAAAACATATTATTAGCAGTTGTTACCTTAATATCATCTAGTTAATTTAAATATATAAAATAAATTTGTAAGATAAACTATTATATAAGTAGGTACAATGCAAAACAAGAGATACCCCCAGAATAAACTATTTGATATAAAGTGAAAATAAATTATTAAGATACATATAATAAATATTACTGTATTCCATTTTTTATTGTTAAAAAATTTATCTAAATATCTACTCCAATGTTTTATTATTGCAAATCTTGTAATTAAAATTATTGATAAAATATAGATAATAGGAATAATTACCAAACAAACAAATAGAAAAATAAAAATTTTAGGAATATCTATATCATAATTTAATACACGACTTGACATAAATATAAATCCCAAAATATACAATTCCATTAATGGAAGTAAGGATATTAACATCATTATTACTAAATATTTTATTAAACCAATTTTATCTTTATCCATAATACAAATTTTACCATAAATGTTCTAATATAATATAGACATTAAACTGATTTTCAAGATAGCCTTTTTCTTGCATTGAATACCCCCAATTGTTTATGTATATGAAGGCATTTTTTTCTATATCACCTGTATATTGACGATATTCAAAATCATAATAATCAACAATTATGTTTGTTTTTATAGTAATTTATACACCAAATATTATTATTGGATTTATATATTAAAAAGCTTTTGTTATTAATTCATTTGTAATTCTATATTATAATCATTATACTTAAAGTATTTTTTAAGGTATTTTATTTTTTATGTGATTAATTGAATAAATAATTAATATTAACCATATCAAATAATACAAATACAAAAATAAACTCAAATATGTAAATTTTATAAACATACTAAATATAATTAAACATAAATTGATAATAAAACCTAATCCCCAAAATAATTGATACAATTTTCTTTTAATTTTTGTATTATATGTAATATACGATAAAACATTAATTAATGGATAATAAACAAGAGTACTATATAAAAGAATAAAGCCCATTGTAAATAACGGAATACTAAGAGAATCTGATGTCCAGTGATATACACCTTCCATTATATCATTCATAAATATAATTAAAAACAACGTTATAAATAGAATATATGAAAAATTTATCCACAAATAAATAAATATTTTATTTTTGAAAAAATTTAAATTTTTAAATGTATTAAAATTTTTAACTCGAAAAATAGTAGTAAAAATAAAAAATACTAAAGACCAACCCCAAATTTGAAATAAAAAATTATTAGTTTTATATTGAGGGTTAATTAAGTGTTTAATTTTTTCATCTACTAGATTTTTAGATACAGTTTGAGCTAATTGTTCTGCAAGTTCTTTATCAATGTAATAATTAGGAACACTAAATCCTGTCTTTATTCCCAAAAAAATAGTTATTAGTAATGTTATTACAGTAAAAACAAATATAGGATTCTTTAATAATTTGTATATTTTATTTGACATTTTTTTGTAAAGCTTCTTTATTTATTTTATCAATATATTCTAAACCTACTGTAAGTATTATAATATCATATATTATACCAATAAGTATATAATAAAAACTTTCTATTATTTGTAGTCTTCCAGATATAGCAAACAAATTAATTGATATTGGTAAAAATATTTGAAATATTGAAACAATTAAAAACGAAAATATTTTTATTAATAAATAAGAAAGCTTGAAAGATATTATAAATCCTATGGGAATCCATAATATTACATACAGTATATAAAAGACAGGAAATACTCTGTAAAAAGTTTTTAAATGTTTAATCGTTTTCATAAAAAATATATATCTTAAAATATTACTTTTTTCAACTATTATTCAGGTACAGGCTCAAGAATAATGTAGATAATAAATTGATTTTCAAGATAGCCTTTTTCTTGCATTGAATACCCCCAATTGTTTATGTGTTTATAAGTATTTTGTAAAATATCCTTTGTATATTTGCGATATTCAAAATCATAATAATCAACAATTATACACATAAAATACCCATTAGATGTTATATGCGGATTAAACAATTTACAATGTTGAAGTCCAAAAAAATTACTTAATCCTTCTAGATTAGATTTTACAATAAATTCAATATCATAAACCATTTGAGTATTACCAGAAATTAAATCTTGTAAGTTCATTTTCACAAATTCCTGAATTTCAGGTGATTGCCATAATAATTTTGATTGTTCAGAATTATTATCGTAAACGACACCTCTTGCATCTTGTGGAATACCAATACTATCCATTAAATTACTTAATTCAGGATTTAAAATTTCTTTTCTGGAAGTTAAAATATGTGCATGTTCCTCTTTCTTAGCATACTCAAAATCATTCACGGCATTCTGAAGATTTGAACCGCCTACTTTCATACTTGGGCTAAATACTTTACTTGCAATATTTATCATGTTTTCTTCTAATGTCATGTCATTCTGCGGATTTGGTTTATCAGTAGAATTTATATCACTAATTTGATTTAATCCATCTTTTGTAAATTCTTCCAAATCAACAGCAATTTGCTCAAAATTTCTGTTTTTAGCAAGAGTTTTTATTCGATTAACCATTGTTGATACTTTTTGATAAGTCTGCCACAATGTTTCCAGTTTTTTGTACTTTGCCAGATATTCTTTTTGATTCTTTGTATTAACAAGATTTTTAACAGAATTATCAATATCGTATTTTATTTGTTCCACCTGCATATCAAACTTTTTAATTTGTGTATCAAATTGTGGTTTTAAATATTCTATATTTTGTTTATTATTACCGTTATTTTTTATTGACTGATACATTTTTATTACAATGGGTGCCAGTTCTATTGCAATAACAACAACTGTTTTTAAAACTTCTCCTATTTTATGAAAAACTTCACCGGCATCAATATTTTGTTCAGTATTAACAGACATATCATGATATTCTGAATTATTTGGATATGTTTCATAGTTACTTGTTTCAATATTTCTAAAATGTTCTTTAACCTGTGTGCCATCTTTTTTTACATAAGAATTAACATGTACTTGTTTTTGCATTATATTACCTCATTGTTGTATTTATAAACTAGTGTTGATTAATAAATATTATAACATTATTTTTGTATTTGTCAACAGTAATTGATTTTTAATTGCTTTTTGTTTAGAATAATTTTATGAACAAGCAAGAACAACTTATAAAATTTGGAATAGCAATAAAAAATAGACGTAACGCTTTAAAATTAAGTCTTAGAGATGTTGAAAATTTATCTAATGTTAGTGCCGCTTTAATTACAAAACTTGAAAATGGTAAAATGGCAAATTTTCCAAAGGCGTTAACTATTAAACAATTAAGTAATGCTTTAAAGTTTAATGATGAATTATTTATACTTGCAGATATTTTGGCTGAAAAAACAGAAACCGAAAAATCAGAAAAAACTTTTGAAGAAGAATTTAGAGAATTTTTAGCAACAAAAACGACTCTTAATTCAGAAAATATCGAACAAACTTTGTATTTTGTATCAGGATTAGAAAAATTGCAACAAATACAAAATAATAATAACTTTATAAAATGATAAAATGAATAGTGGGTAAAAATCTAAAACTCGCAAACTTTATTTGTAACTTTTATAATGTGCCAGCCAAATTCTGTTTTAACAGGTTCTGATATTTCTCCTCTTTTCATTGAAAAAGCTTTTTCTTCAAACGGTTTTACCATTTGTCCTCTTGAGAAAAAGTTTAAATCACCGCCTAACCTTCCTGATGGGCATAATGAATATCTCTGCGCTAAAGCTTCAAAACTTGCACCTTTTTTAAGATAAAATTCTAATTGATCTGCTTCTTCTTTTGTTTTAACCAAAATATGACTTGCTCTTACCATTGTGCACGTTTCTGCAAATACAGGCATTGATGCAATAGCAATTATTGAAAATATAACTAAGAATAATTTTTTCATTTATAACTCCTTAAATTTTTCTAAAATACCTTTTAAGCAAAGTTTAATATGTGCATAATTTAATCCGCCTTGCATATAAACTGCATAAGGTTCTCTTATCGGCCCGTCTGCTGAAAGTTCTATGGTAGATCCTTCAATAAATGTTCCTCCTGCCATAATTACTTCATCTACATAGCCTGGGATAAGTTCAGGAACAGGTGTTACATATCCATTTACAGGTGATAGAGATTGAATGGTTTTACAAAATTCTATTAACGGTTCAGGTTTGTTAAAAGTTATTATTTGAATTATATCTGTTCTTTTAGCATCAAATTTTGGAGATGAAATAAATCCCATGTCTTCAAATATTTTAGCTGCAAGAATCATTCCTTTTATAACGTCAGCGACAATAGATGGTGCCATAAACAATCCTTGAAAAATTAATCTATGCTGATTTAACATAGCACCTGATTCAGAACCGACTCCAGGGGCAGTAAGTCTTATTGCAGAAGCCTCAACAAGTTCTTCTTTTCCTGCAATATAGCCACCGCATTCAACAAGTCCTCCACCAGGATTTTTTATTAATGACCCACCAATTATATCTGCTCCGACTTCAATAGGTTCTTTACTTTCTGCAAATTCTCCGTAGCAGTTGTCTACAAAACATATGCAATTTGGATTTTTAGTTTTTACTGTTTTGCATATTTTTTCAATTACCTCTATGGTTAAAGATTTTCTTGTATCATAACCTCTTGAGCGTTGGATTAAAACCATTGTTGTCTTATCATCAACTTTTTGTTCAAGAGTGTCAAAATCTATATCATCGTTATTTAGTAAAGGAACTTCGTCGTATAAGATGCCGTTACCTATAAGAGAATTTTTCTTTGTAAGTTCACCACCTGTAAGTCCAATAACTTGACGCATTGTATCATACGGAGTTCCTGCAACCGAAAGAAGTTTATCTCCGTAATGAAGGTTGCCAAATAATACACAAGCAAGAGTGTGTGTTCCTGTTGCAAAATGTGTTCTCACAATTGCTTTTTCTGCTTTAAAAATTTGGGCATAAACTTTGTCTAAAACTTCTCTACCCAGATCATCATGCCCATATCCTGATACTGTATAAAAGTGTTCAGGTGCAACATGATTATCAACAAAAGCTTTCAAAACTTTTTCCTGATTAAAATCTCTTATTTCATCTATTTTTTCAAAATATTCGGCTAAATCTTTTTCAGCCTTTTTTATAATGTCTTTTGCGTTTGTCATAATAAGTTTATGATATTGCAATTAAAAAATTTCGTCAAATTATTATAAATATGATTAATTGATTAGTGGTAATTATTTTAGTGTTATTTTATAATAAGTTTATGAATACTTTAGTAGAAGTAAATGATTTATACGTTGAATATGAATTAAAAAAAGAGGTTTTTAAACCTGCTAAAACAGTTCATGCAGTTAACGGTGTCAGTTTTAATATAGAAAAAGGAGAAATTCTTGCAATAGCAGGTGAATCAGGTTGTGGAAAATCTACACTTGCTAAATCTCTTTTAAAATTATTAAAACCTAAGTGTGGTGAAATTTTTTATAAATACAGAGATATTTTTAAAATAAATTCTAAACTTCAAAAGGGTTATTATCAAAATGTCAGTATGATTTTTCAAAATCCATATTCAAGCTTAGATCCTAAAATGACAGTCTTTGATATTGTAAAAGAACCTTTGATAGTTCATTCAAATTTAAGAAATTTTTCTCCGGATTTAAAAATGATAAAAGAACTAACAAAAGAAGAACTAAAAGACATTGTTTTAGATATGTTAGTTCAAGTTGGTCTTGATGAAGATGCTCTTAATAAGTATCCACACGAATTTTCAGGAGGTCAAAGACAAAGAATAGCAATAGCAAGAGCCTTAATTTTAAGACCGGAATTTGTTATAGCTGATGAACCTGTAAGTGCTTTAGATGTTAGTATTCAAGCACAAATAATAAATCTGTTGTTAGAATTAAAAAAAGAATACAATCTTACTATGTTATTCATATCACATGATTTGAATGTAATAAAATATATTGCAGATAGGGTTGCCGTAATGTATATGGGGAAAATAACCGAAATAGGTAAAACTGAGGAAATATTCGGAAATCCAAAGCATCCTTACACCAAAATGCTTTTGGAATCTGTACCAAAAATAAATGGATTTGTAGATAAAGAAAATATTTCGCATGGAGAATTACCTGATAATACAAAAGATTATAAAGGTTGTCCGTTTGCGTTAAGATGTTCAAAATGTATGAATGAATGCAAAGAAGCTTATCCTGAAAAATTTTCTTTCTCCGAAACTCATAAAACATCATGCTTTTTGTATAAATAATTTTTTATGATATTATTTATGTAAATAAAGGAAGTAATAGATGAGTTTAACAGTATATTTAGGAATAGATGTAGGTTCAGTTACAACAAAATTAGCACTTGTAGATGAGAATGGCAAATATGTTGATTCTTACATGTTAAGAACAGCAGGAAAACCTGTAATGGCCGTGCAAAACGGATTAAACCAAATTAAAGCACAAGCAACACAAGAATATGACATAAAAGGTGTTGGAACAACAGGTTCAGGAAGAAATCTTGCAGGGGCTTTAGTTGGTGCGGATATTGTTAAAAATGAAATAACAGCCCATGCTGTTGCAGCAAGTACAAATATTCCAAATGTTCAAACAATACTGGAAATTGGCGGTCAAGACAGTAAAATTATTATTTTGAGAGATGGTATAGTAACTGATTTTGCGATGAATACGGTTTGTGCTGCAGGAACAGGAAGCTTTTTAGACCACCAAGCTCAAAGATTGAATGTACCTATAGAAGACTTTGGTGATACAGCTCTTCAATCTACAAATCCTGCACGTATAGCAGGCAGATGCGGAGTTTTTGCAGAAAGTGATTTAATTCATAAACAACAATTAGGTTATCCTGTTGAAGATTTGTTATACGGTTTGTGCCAAGCTTTGGTAAGAAATTATCTTGCAAATTTGGCTTTAGGAAAAGAATTGCTTCCTGCAATTTCATTCCAAGGTGGTGTTGCAACAAATAAGGGCATGGTTAAAGCATTTGAAGATATATTGAAAACAGAAATTATTGTACCTGACCACCACCAAACAATGGGTGCAATAGGTGCTGCATTGTTGGCAATGGAAAATCATCAATATACTAACAAAGAAACCACATTTAGAGGTTGGGAAGTAGGTGATATGCACTTTACTTCTATAACTTGTGATTGTCCTGGTTGTTCAAATAATTGTGAAATTGTAACAATCGTAGAAGGCGAACAAGAAGTTCAACACGTAAAACGTATAAAAGATATAAAAGGAAACATAATAGCACGCTGGGGTGGTACTTGCGGAAAATGGGAAATAAATTAATTTAGTTTTATCTGATTTTATATTATTTTAAATTATGTAACGACAAAAACGTAACAAAAAGATTGAAACTTTAAAACCTGTGGTATTATAAAAAAGTTAAGAGAGAAATAAGGAGAAAGAGCCATAGCTAACGATAAAAAAGATAAGATCATCATGAATGATGATATAAGGGCAAAAGAAGTAAGATTAATAACTGAAAAAGGTGAAAATAAAGGTATAATACCGACAGAAGAAGCGTTAAGCATGGCAGATGAAGCGGAATTAGATTTGGTATTAATCAATCCTAACCAAGAGCCGCCGGTTGCAAAGATAATGGATTTCGGAAAATATAAGTACGAAATTGAAAAAAGAGCAAAAGAAGCTAAAAAGAAACAACATACAGTTGATGTTAAAGAAATAAAAATCAGATACAAAATTGATACACACGATTATCAAGTAAGAATAAATAATATTAAAAAATTTATTTCTCAAGGTAATAAAGTTAAAATAGTTGTAATGCTAAGAGGAAGAGAAATGCAGCATTCTCAATTAGCATTTGATTTAGCAAACAGATTTGTGGAAGATTTAAAAAATGAACATATCCAAATAGAAAAACAACCTCAAATGGAAGGTAGAAACGTAACTTTATTTTTAGCTCCGCAGTAAACATATAATATATAACTTGACTGAAAAAAATTAGCAAGTAGAATAAAGACTATACTGAAGTCAGATAGAATTAATACTTGCTCTGACAACATAAATGAAAATTAAATAGTGCGTGCCGCAATAGCTCAGTTGGTAGAGCAAGGGACTGAAAATCCCTGTGTCCTTGGTTCAATTCCGAGTTGCGGCACCATTCTAAAAGATAATAAGGACAAGAGTTTTAACCCTTGTCCTTTATTTTTTGTTTTAACGAATTTCTTAAAAATGTGGTTATTTTGTGGTTACTTTTTCAAAAAATCTCAATACATATAATCAAATTTTCTTTATAATATCTTTTATATTTTTTATCTGCAGGCATGAAACAATTCGCTTTTAAATCGATTTTAAACCATGTGAAATTTCAAATAGGATACTTTATATATCCAAGGGGATAAACTCTTAAAATTACCCCCTTATCTCGGTATCAGATTTGATATTTTATTTAACTTTAAAGTGTCATTTTTCTACGGGATATATTACCTGAAATTTTAAATAATTGTTTATAATATCTTCTACTGCATTTGTAAATATCTCATTTGCTAAATCATTGCCGTATTGAATCGTTAATGCGTGAAGTATCTTTGCTAAATTTTCACTGGTTAATCTCATGCCGGTAATTTATCTTTCTTTATGTTTATTAGTTTTGTTTAATTCGTTAATTCTATTACCCAGATTAGTTGTAATTAAGTCTATATCAATAATACAAGTTTTTAAGACTTCATTTAGAGTATATAACAACCCCTGACATCTATTTATTTCTTCAGGTTTTATTTTCTCTAATTTCCCAATAACATCACTAAAAAGAAGTTGAGTGTTATTTAAGGTCGCACTTACATTCTCTAAATCATAAGGTATATTATCAAGATTAGACAAGCTCCAAATTTCTTCCAAATTTTCTCTAATAATACTCATTTCTTTACTTTTGTCTGTGTAAATTGCATCAGCATCAAATACTTTGTTTAACATTTTTACCCCCTTTTTGTATTGTGTTGTAACTATTTGATAACGATTTATATTATTTAATAATATTTTACATTATTTGATAATATAATATAATTATTTAATTTAATTGTAAAGTGTTGAGTTTAGTTTGTTTACAAATGTTTATAATTATAGGATTGAAATTGTTATTATGTAGTTATATAATGTCATCAAACAGGAGTATATTATCAATGAATAACATAGAATTTGAATATTTTATTAAAGGTAAATTAGCTGAAAATGGATTAAATCTTACAAAGTTAGCAAAAATGTTAGGAACATCACATTCAAATGTATCTCAAAGATTAAAAAGAGGCTCGTTTGATTGTATAGAACTATATCATATAGCAGATTTACTTGGTTACAAAATAGAGTGGATAAAAAAGCAATAAAAAACCTCGTGGCCGGAAGCTACTAGTGGGAATACTCCCTGAGATCATCCATTTCCATATTTTGTATGGTATCCACAAGGTTATATACTATGGTAGCATAAGTTAATATAATTTTCAAATAAAATCAAAAAGGCTTGAAAAATTTAAAAAATGTGTCATAATGGTAGTGTAACTATACAGTTCGACTGTAAAATAACTGGATGTATGTCCGTAAAGTTATTCGTTACCAATATTGGCGGTTAAAACCGGATGTATGTCCGCAAGGTTTTGACCGCTTTTATATTGTCATAAGATTTGTTCATGATAGCATGAATTTATGGACAAATACAGCATATTAGAGTTTAGTAAAATATATAAAAGAGTTTTAGATATTGAAACCACATTAAAGCAAAAAATATTATTTGCTTTAACAAAAACATATCCTAAAAATGAATTTTCTAGATTAATTCCTTACTTGCAAAATAAAGTAAATCATAAAAAATATATCCTTAATAGTCGAGATAGAATTAATGATATTATTGCATCTAATAAATCTCAAAGTGATAAATTAACAAAATTTTTGAATATAGCATATTTGATTGATGTTTTAAATATTTTAACAGAATATAAGCAAATTCACAAAGACAAACTATTTAGAAGTAATTTTTACAACTTAATACCGGATTTTAATATTTTGAAACAACAAGTATCATCTTTAAATACTCTGCGCAACGCCATAATGCACTTTGATATAAAAACATATACAGAAAATAAAGCTATTTGGTTAGATACATTAACCTATTGGGAAAAATTACTTGATAGTCCTAATATGCAACCTATTCATGCCATATCACCAATAAAAAAACTTAATGTAGAAATGATTTTAAGATTATTGACAGAAAAATATCCGGAGTTATATTCTCTTAGTGATCGTTTAGTCTGTGATATGTTTGATGATGCGGCACTAATTAATAACTGGGATATAAGGGCTTTACCAGAATATTGGACAATTATTCGTAGATTGTACGCTTTAAAGTCAAAACAAATCAAATAATTGTTTGGGTTATATTTTATAAAATATCAATTTCTGATTTTATAGAAAACTTTTTGTGTTCGTTAAAATCTTTTGCTATATTCTTTTTCCCATCGGCATAAATCCAATTATGATTATATTTTCCTTTTGGGTAAATAGCCTTGTTTAAATCTCTTAAGGCTTCGGCTCTGTATTTGTTTATGAAATTTGTTGTTTTACCTTTTTTGGGGCGCCATTCTACAATTTTGTTATCTATTATTCGTGTTTGCGTTAATATTGCTTTTACTTTATTGCATACCGGACAAGTACATATTTCTAAAATGCGATCTTTGTATTTGTCATTTATCGGTAATTCTAATCTTTCATTAGATAAATTATAACGTCCGCAACAATATATGGCCAAGTTAAATACTCCTCATTCTTTTTCTATTTTATTCTATAAACTCTTCAATGCGCAAGGGTGTTAAAATAATTTTTAAAAATACCGGCATGATGTTTTATGCTTCTAAACCCTTTTTATATTCTTGAAGTTGAAGTAATATTCTTTCAAGCATTTTTAAATTAAGTTTTGGCACTTCAAATTTAAACTGTGAAGTTTCGTTTAAATCAATATAAAGCATATTTTTATCAAGTTGTATTTTTTGTATTTCATCAAAACCTTTTTCAAAAACTTTATTATTAAAGCGCATATCCTCTGATATAGTTAATTTTTCATAATCAACTTTAAGATATAAGCAAGAATATGTTTTATTAAAGTTATCTTTTGGAATAACAATAACATAGTTATTGCCGTTAATTCCAAGTTCAAGGTTGAATTTTTCAATAACACTAACAGAAATTATCAATATTAAAGATACAATAAAGATTAAATGTAGCATATTTTCTATATAACACAAGTTTAAACGAGTTTAAACAAGTTTATCAAATTTTAATTCCAAGTGGGGAAATAGTGGGGAAGAATTATAATAAAATTATCTGCTGTGTAAAATTTTGAACAAAAACGTAATTTTTCTGAACAATTTTTGAAATTATTGAACAAATCCGTAAGAAAATGAACAAAACGTGTAATTTTCTGAACAAATGCAAGTTTAATATTTTTTTAATTGTAAGATATTTTATAAGCAGAAACGAAACGAAATGGGTAAAAAAAATTTTTCAAAAAATTGATGATTTTTGGGCTCGCCAGACCCACTCCAGAGAATGAAAATTTACAGTACCTATGAAACAAAATAACTTACAATTCGCACAGAGTGATGGTTTGCGCAATGTATGCAACGTGCGCAACTCTATTTTACATGCCTGCAGCATAACACTTTTATTGGTAACATACATTAAATCATTTTCAAAGGCATTTCTTTTTTAATTGCTTTTCAACAAATAATTTTAGGTTATTACTTCTTTCTTCATCCGCCTTTTTTGCAATATATTTCAGGTGTTTTCTAAAAGGTTTCGTTTCTTTTAAAATTCTTTTTTCTTCTACCTCGTCGTATTCAATACTTTTTATTTGTTTTTGCGTAGGTTTACCAATTTCTTTAAGTAAATAATTAACAGTGTCTGACATTTCGCATTTTAAATCATCTGAACTAAAAAAATCTTCGAAGAAACACCCCTGACATTTTTGGTTTCGCAGATAACACTTAATAGCTTCTTTAGTCCATAATTTAATCATATACAAAGTTATAATACCACATTGTTTCAAGTTGCATATAAAAAGTTGCGCCAATAATAAAAAAGTCCTAATAAAACCAGGACTTTAAAATTTTTTAACAGATAAAAGGGGGATAAAAAGCCTTACGACTTTTCTGTATATGATTATTTACTATGTTCTAATATTTGTCAATGTTATATCATGCCTGTATTTAAACCAATTTATATTTTAACCCGGAGAATATTACTAACTTAATCATTATCTTTGGGAATTCTTTGAATTTTTACAATATTATTTCCAAATTTATGCCGTATATCATTGTATGAAGTTTTAGCCCAAGAAACTTCAGTAAATTCTATTTCATTATATGTTGTATTGTTGCCTTTTAGTGTAAATTTTATCTTATCTCCTACTAAACCATTGGGCCTAATTATAAAATTCGGCAATAGTTCTAAAAAGTAACTCGGTGCAGGCATGCTATATCTTGATTGAATATTTTTAAATATGAATTTTTTAAATTTATACCAATCAATATCCTCATTGGTTGTTAAGACTTCATCATATATTTTAAATTCTTTTTTTTGTTGTTCTTCTTTCACCCTGAAAAATTCAAGCATTTCTCTTATAAAATCAGTTCGTGTAAAATGTTCTGTATTCATTAGTTATCTTTCCTTAAAATGTTTAATTGTATTAGTTCGGACAATACGGAGGTAGCTCTTCTTCTAAACTTTCACATTGTTTTTTATTATTTCTTTTATTCATTTCACTATAAAATTCTTCCATATCGTTTTTCTGTTTATCAAATTGACCATCTAAAACCTTAAAATAATTGTCATTTTGTAATAACCAGGATAAAGAAGCTTTATGCGTAGTATTATCTGCATACTTAAATCTAATTTCTTTAAATTTTCTCAAAACAATAGGAATAGTTTCTTTAAAATCTTCAATTTCTGAATTTAATTCTATCAATCTATTACACATTTGATTAGATAATCTTGCTTTGTTATTGAATATTTTTTGATATTCTTGAATAAAATAATTTTTAATAGGATTTATATAAGGATCAATTTTTGTTTTTTCGTTATATAAATAAGTATTCTTTTCATTCTTTTCTTTATTATCATTCTTTTCATTATTAGTAGATGTCAACGGTGTGTCAAAGGTGTGCGATTGGTATGTCAACGGTGTGCTAAAGTTTATGTTATCTTTTTGATAATCATTATAGTTATTTACCGTTATTATTGAATATTGCTTGTGCGAAGTTTGTGTCAATTCTTGTGTTAAAATTAGGTGTTTTATTGCCGTTCTTATCTTAGATTTTGAAAGTCCTGTCTCTGCGCACATTTTGTCGTAACTTGTCATAAATTGACCACGATTTATTTTAATACCTTGATAATTTTTCTCTTTAAAATTTGCCTTTATAAGGCAATATATAAATAAATGCGTAGTGTTTATATCCTTAAACCATTCCCAATTAAGCATTGAACGATATATTTTAACATAACCATTTTGCAGGTTTTCTTCAATCATTTTCAAATCCCCTTATCCTTGTAAAAATAAAAATATTGCAAAAAGTACAAATTTAAGGTATATTAAGGGTAACAGTTTTCTTTAGCCTAATATACCTCAAGAAGTATGTTAGGCTTTTACTTTGCGCTTATTCTGTTTGTTTCTTCTACCCATTCAAAAAATGCGGATACTTTTAAATAAATTCTGCTGCCTATTCTGCGGATAACTTTGCTAAATCCGTTTGTAGCTTCAAAATATACTAATTGTCTTAAAGTTCCTACTGTCGGATAATCATAGTAATCATTCCATTTTGTTAATGGAATAAGTTCTTGATTTGTTTCTCTTGTTGTACGATTTTCTGATGTTTTCTTTGTGTTTACGGTCATGTTAAAATTCCTTTCTAAATGTTTTTTATCTTTTTTGGATACTTCTATTTTGAATGGAATTAAAAAAAATAAAAGTCCTAATTTTTAGGACAAAACGACAAAATTTTATAAAAAATATGTCCTAAATTTTAGGACAGACTTTTTTGTCTTTCTTGTAAAAAAGCCATTAAAGTTGCTTTATTTAGTTGATTAAGATTGTGTTTTTTACATAATCTTTTTATATGGGTATCAACTGTATTATGGTTCATCTTCGGTTTAACTTTGATAGCAATCTCTTTATTAGTTATATTAGGATATTCGGTTAATAGCAATTCTATCTGATCACCTTTTGTTAAAGTTTTCTTTTTTAAATTTTTATTTATATTTTTTAATGAAATATTGTAATATTTTGTGCAATAATTATTATTCAATGTTGATACTAAAATAAGCAACATTCTATTTATTATATTTCTATAGTAAAAACAATGATAAGTTTCATCAAAAAAAATATTATCTTTATACAATATATCAAATTCAAATAGTTTTTTAAATACTATTTTTTCAAAATTTAAACAGCTAAAATGGTTCAAATTTAAAGAAGACTCTATTAGATCAGGAATACTTTGCATAAACCATTCAAATGGATCAATATTAAGATTTATAATATCTTTTCCGAATTTATTTTCAAGTATTTTATAACAACTTGGAAAGAAATAGTCTTCAATTATATTAAAATGCTGGTTTGTAAGATCAATAATAGTATTACCTTCAGTTATCTTATATTCATACCCCATATGTTTCATATACGCAATAAGGACCTTTGTATTTTGTTCATTTTCTTTTTTTGTTGGATATTTTTTGTTATTGTTTTGCATTTCAATATTGTGCATATAAATGCTTTTTAGTGTTTCATCACTAAAAATAAATGCTTTTATTTCATTAAAGAACCTTGCTAAATCGTCAATATTCTCTGGTTCAGCTATTTTTACTAAAAATTCTTCAAGTCCTACTATCAGTTGATAGTAATTTATATTTTTGTCAAATTCTTTTAAAGGTGTTATTTCTTGTTTCATGCCTGCAGTTATCCATTATTCTTTATTAGTGCGTTTTAACATAATATCGGTCGTGCTTTGCAACAACTCTGCTGTATGTTTTTGTGTTAGGTGTGAATATCTTTTAACCATTTGCATTGTTTTGTGTCCTGTTATTTGTGCAATATCAAGCAAGCTACCACCATTCATCGCTATATGACTTGCTACTGTGTGGCGCAAATCGTGAAAACGGCAATTTTTTATATCTGATATTTCTAAAACCTTATAAAAACGTACACGCATATCAATTAATTTTTTGCCGTCTTTAGTGGTCCATAGATAATCGCTTTTTATGTTTCTAATTTTTTGGAATTGCTTTAATTCGTGATATACATTATCAGTCATTGGCACTCCACGATTTTCTTTGTTTTTAGTATTTAGAAAATAAAATTGCTTGTGTTCAAAGTCAATATCTTTCCATTTAAGATTATGTATCTCTGAATATCTTGCCCCGGTAGAAAGAGCAATTAAAACAAATATGTACATTTCATTGTTGTAATTTTCTGTCTTTAATTCGTAGTTTTTGCAGGCATGCAATAATCGTTCTATTTCATCCGGAGTTAGATATCTGTCTTTGTTTGCAACTTCTTTGTTTTTTCTTACTTTGTGCATAGGGTTTTCATCAAGCCAGCCGTACTCGTTGCAAGCATAACTTAAAACAATAGATAGTGTTGATAAATAACGGTTTACTGTTGCAGGTGTTCTTGTTGTTCTGCCTTTTTGCGGTTTTGAACTACGTTCTTTTTCTAATAATTCTTTTGTTTCTGTTAATACTGCAGGTGTTAATCTTGATAGATAATAACTTCCTATTCTGTTTTTCCACCAATTAAGCTGCATTTTAAATTTGTTAATATCAGATTTGCGCTTTGGAAGTTCGTTTTCGATATATCTGTCAATTAATTCAGATAAAGTATGTTTCTTTGCTTCTGATGTCTGAATATGTCTGCCTAATTTCATTTTACTTTCGTTTTCTTGGATCCAAACTTGCGCCTGTTGTTTTTTCTTAAATGTAGCAGTCATAGTCGGATAACCTTTTACGCGAATTCTTGCAGTATAAGATACTTCTCCGTTTTTCTTTTGTCTTTTTTGAATATCATGCATAACAGTTTCCTTTAAAAATTTTTGTGGTTATTTTGTGGTTGTTTTGTGGTTACTTTTTCAAAAAATCTCAATAATTTTCAAAAAGATTATAAAATAAAAATCGCCAAAAAGCAAGTATATTCTTGTTTATTTTTATTGACACTTTTTGACAGTTATATTAAAACAAGGACTGAAAATCCCTGTGTCCTTGGTTCAATTCCGAGTTGCGGCACCATTTTTTTATTGAAAAACAATGGTTTTTCAAAGTCCTTGGTTCCCTCTCGTAAAAACGATACTCAATCGTTTTTACTCGGCAGAGTGAGTTGCAGCACCATTTTTTTATCCATGTTATTTTTACTATGTCCATTCTGTGTCCATTTCTTATTTTGAATTAAATTCTAATTGTATGAATTTAAAATTTCTATTGCTGCTTTCTTTCTCTTTGCAGATGTATGTAAATATCTTTGAGTTGTTGTGAACTATGTGCAAATAATTCTTGTACAGTTTTTATATCTACACCCTTTTCTACTAATCTAGTTCCTACGGTATGTCTTAAATCGTGGAATCTGAAGTTTTCTATTCTGCTCTTTTGCAAGCTTCTAAAAAACATTTACTTATTGTTGTATATGGTTTGTTAGTTTTAGGATTTATAAATACATAACCTTTTTCTTTTATACCTATCTTTTTAAATTCTTTCATCAATTTTTCAGATATAGGTATTTCGATTTCTTTATGTCCTTTATTTTCTTGTTTTTCTATTTCAATAATTTTGTACTCCAAATCTATTTGTTCCCATCTTAAATTAAGAATATTACTTTTTCTTAGACCTGTTTGTAGTGCGCATATAACTATTGACTTTAAATGTTCTGCTAATTCTTTAAATAATCGTTCTTCTTATTCAATAGATAAATATCTCGTAATTTCATTATCTTCTTTTAGTTTCTTAATCCCTTTACAAGGATTTGAGAGAATTAAATTATCTGCAATGGCTAAATTATAAGCTTTACTCAATACATAAACATATTTATTAATTGTAGAATTACTTAATCCTTTTTGTTCTCTAAGATATTTTCTATAATTTTCAATATCACTTTTTTTAATTTTTTGTATAGGTGTGGTTGCACCAAAATACGATTTAATATCTTCTATTTTAGATTTTTTATGTACTTTATCTTTATTGTTGATTTCGTTATAATCCGAATATAAATTCATTAGTTTATATAAAGGTATGTTCTTATTCTCTCTTGGGATGACTCCATTCTGCTGTTGTTGTATTTTATATTTAAAAGCATTTTCTATTTTCTCAGCTTCTTTTCTTGTTGTAGCACCTTTACATAAATAATTGTGTCTTTCTCCATTAATTTGAAATCTACAATACCATTTACAATTTTTATTGTTTTGATAAGTAGTCACATTAACTCCTATTACCTATTTAATCCAATCTTCAAATAATGATGTTTTAACAAATATTGTTGAACCTATTGTTCTAAAAATATGAGGAGGTAAGTTACCTCTTCTTTTCCAAGTTCTAATTGTACTAACTGGTTTTTTAAGTAATTTTGCAAATTCATTGAGTGAAACTAAATCATCCATTATCTATATCCTTTCAGTTTTATACTAGTTTCTTAATACTTTATTTCAAAATGAAACAGGTAAATATTTTAAAAAATGGTATATCATTTACTATAATAATATTATACCAGTAGTACTTTATATTTTTAACCCAAAAATCACTATAAAATGCAAAAGTTTTACAAATTGTTACATTATTACGCCAGCACAATGATATACCATGGTATTTTATTGACATATCATTTTAGTTAATATAAAGTAGACCTATGGAAAAAAGAACAAAGAAACAGTTAGATGAAGACACCGAAGATATTCTTTGTAAGATGAGAGAAAACTTGTTCAAATATTTTATTCAGTATGCAAATTTATCAGATTCGCAAGACAAATCTTATCGAACAATAGAAAAGGAAACAGGTATTAGTAGAAATACAGTGTCAAATCTGGTAAACCTAAAATGTATACCTCAAATTCCTACCATAATAAAATTAGCGTTATACTATAATTTAAATTTAAATGATATATTTAGTCAAAATCTCATTGATTATAATGTTAACGAAATACCAAAAGAACATAATAAATTATCACCAAAGGAAGAATTAGAAATAAAAGTGAAAGCTTGTGGTTATACAGAAGACGAACAAAAAGCTATTTTAAACGTTATCAAATTGATAAATCAAAAATATAAAAATACTTAATTATATATGGATATTTCTAAGACCAAAGCAGATTTTACATAAGTATTATAAAACAGAAGTCATATTACCTACATATACTCTTAAATCTAAGAACCTTAAAATCATCTAAGGAATTCGGTAACTATAACTTCTAAAATAATTATTTGCTACAAACCTTTATTTGTCAAGTATAGCTTATCATTTTATATAATAGATTTGAAATATAATTATAGATTAACACTTGAACACTTATAAAAAAAGAGTTATAATTTATATACAAACAGATGGCATATAACCAACGGCTAATTGGTTATATTTTTAACTCCAGATGTTTTACTTAGAAAGTAAAACTAGCGTCATGACAAAAATCATTAACGCTAGTTTTTTCTCATTACGTAATAATGCTATTATATAGCATATTACGGCTAGTGTTAAAACATTTGCCATAGGCATCCTCCTTTCTTCAAAATATAGTAAATTTTGAGTTAAAGATTCTTGGAGTGCCA
>CACZSH010000002.1 GCA_902783785.1 uncultured bacterium
ACAGTCAAGAACAAGAAATTGATAAAATCCCTGCGGAATTAAAAGAACAATTTTATCCGCAAAACGTAGATTCAACTGCTCCAATGGCAAACAAGGATTACCATACGGTTTACTATGGTGAAATTGTTAATGCGTATATATTATAAAAAATTATCAGAGAGAATTGAACAAATTATCTTTTCAATTTGAACTGTCTGACAGACAAAATTAAACATTTTCCGACTTAATTTTCACAAAATTGAATTTGCTTAATTTGGTTGTCCGACTTGTTTAATTTTAACTGTCTATTTATAGATGAATTCCCTGATATATACCAAAATAATATAAGAGGAGATTTGCTTATCAAAAAAGAAAATTATTTATTAAAGAAAAAATAATTTTCTCAATTTACCCTGTCACTTTTTCTCAATATCGTAGTCAGTTTACAAAAGCATCAAAAGTTTTACATATCAACACAAATAAGTTTTGTTTACGATTGCAGAATAATCACTTACCCTGTTACAAATAATCATCTGGAGTGTGTCTTTACATCTATATATTTTTATGTTCTTGAAGTAAAATGTTAGTAATTAATAATTTCTTCATATGTTTTAAACTTAAAGAAAATGTGATGTCTTGATTTTGGAATTAATTTTATTTTGTCTTTATAAAATTCTTTTTGATTTTCTACTTTAAAAATAATATCGTTTTCACCTATTACAGCTTTATCAAAATAGAAGGATATATTTTTTTTATTATTTTCATAAAGGTTTTCCAAAGCCGTTAACTCATTTTGACAGCTTTCCAAACTTCTTAATGATTGTAAATCATTATAACGTTTAAATTCTTCTTCTGTTTCAACCATGTATTTTCTTCTAAAGGCTAAGTAATTATCTAAATTTATTTCTCTAAATTCTTGTACTAAACTTTTTGTTAATCCCAATTTTTCATCAAATAAGTAAGGATTTCCACTAATTGCTATTCGTTGAGTTATTTTAGGTATGTTTTTATCAACTATCGTGCTTACAAAAACTCCTGCAGAATATGCAAGAAGTTGGATGTTTGAATATTTTGAAAAATTAAATTCTAAATTAAGATTTTGATAATCATATAATAAAAGTAAGTCACTTTTTGTTGTTAGATTAGTAAATTGATTTTCGTCGCACCCCCAACCTGTAAAAAAGAGAAGAAGTTTATCTGAATTATTATTTAAAAAATACTTTTGCATACAAAAATTATATAATAAAGTAAATTTTTAATAATTATGCTTAGTTATTTTTTATGTAGTATATGTTTTCTCCATATAAATTTAAAGGTTCATAATTTTCCACTTTCAATGTATCTGAAGTGATTAATACATATTCTTTTAAGTCATAATTTTTATTCGGAATATTATCTTCAAATCTTATAGTTTTATCATTGTCCATGTACATTACAAAGCTGTACCATGCTTGATTTAGATTCTTAAATACTATTACGATAGGTATTTTTTTATTTTGAATTACTGGTAAATTATTTATATTCAAAGCATTATTTTCATTGTAAAAAATAATACCTTTATTATATGTAGTTGTACAAGAAGAATATAGAAACAGTAATAGTACAATTATAAACAACCATTTTTTTAAGTTGTAGGTTAATAGAATTAATATAATACTTAATATTGGAAATGCCGGTGCTATGTATCTTAATGTAGTTGGAAATTCTTTGTAAGGACAAATTATATATGCAATAAAAATCCATATAAATGCAATTAATGCAAGCATTATTGAAATATTTATTTCATCTTTTGTCAATGCATTTTTATTATTTACAAGTGGTATACCGAAAAAGTTTAATATATATATAACTACGTAAATTGAAATATTGTAGAATAAAAAATTAATCAAGTAGAACATTAGGTTATGTCCAACAACTCTAAAGTTCAAAAAAGCTTTAAAATATTCTATTAATGGAATTTGAAGTAATTTTGCATGTTCACTGTTCCCCATTTGTAAAAAATTAGGATAAAATACGTATATAAAGCCTATGAGTATTAATACAAAGCAAGCAAAAGGCTTAATCTTAAAAGTTTTTTCCTTTAAACTTTTTATTAGTAAAATAAAAAATAAAATTCCGATAAGAGCAATTGAAAGATATCCTGTCAAACAAAATAAAGCTAAGCCAAATGAAAATAAAATAAAATTTTTGCGTGTAATTACAATGTTTTGCCATTTTTTAGGTTTGTTTTTTATTAAAGATATGTAGATATAAGTAAAAATATAGCATGCAATTACAAAAAATAACTGCATTAAAGCGTAACTTCGAATTAGTAATGTTATAGAAATAGAAGCTGTTGATAAAAATCCAAAAAATAAACCTAATTCTATAAATTTTTTATCATTTTTTATTAAATTTAAAAGTCTATACAAAAAGAAGAAAGATAGACAGAAAAATATAACATTAAGAAAACATCCTCTATTTATCATTGTTTTATAATCTTTTCCGTCTAAACCTGTTATCCAAACTCTTAATATGCTGTAATACATATTTGTATGTGCATAATCCATTGAATGAAAATATAATGTGAATATGTCATTAAAAATTGATTTTATGGACGGATCAGCGAAAAATAAAGTTTTTTTTACTTCACTAACCTTATAATTTATTCCTGTACTAAAATTTACGTGACTCCAATCTTTTTTTACTTTTGAACCTTCAGGAGATAAATTATTAGGTGTTGCACAAACAAAAGATACCGGAGAATCGATATACATTGAAGTTTTCGTGTTTATATAACAGATTCTTAGGGTTAATGCTATTATAAAAATAATAATTACTGGTATATTAAAATTCTTTATTGCCATAAATTTAGTCAGAATTTCTATGTTCTCTTCTAACAATTGATGCTAACTTCATATATAATTCTTTATTTTTAGCGCTTGGATCTATATTACTTGCTTCATCAATATATAAAAGTGCTTCTTTATTTTTACCTAAGGATTGATAAAATTCACTCATAAGTACATATAAATTTGCATTATTTACGTTTAAAGATATTGCTTTTTTTAGACTTTCTATCGCAAAAGAAACATCTTCAGACATAAACAATGCTAATGCATTGTAATAATACCCTTCGTATCTATTAGTATCTAATTCTATAAGTTTTTGTGCGGTATTAAACAACTCCATAATATTTTCTTGGGCTTCATATATTTTTGCTTGAATAACCCAATTATCATAATAATTTTCACTTATTTCTTTAAATTTATCACAAAGTTTTTGTGCAAAGGCATAATCTTTTTCTTCCACAACTATATTAGTGTATTCACACATATAAACAAGACTATCATGTTTTAATGATAAAGCTCGTTCCATAAATGCTTTTGCTTTTCCGTATTGTCCCAATTCAAGATATATTTTTGCAAGTACAAATAATGCAAAATCATCTTTGCAATTAAAATCTACAAGTTGTTCGAGCTCAAATTTTGCACCTAAAACATCTTTTGATTCAAGCTTTAATAAAGCATTTAAAATTTTTGCAGGGACATAGTCTTTGTCCATTTTTAAAATTTTATCTACTTCTGTTTTCGTTCTGTCAAATTCATTATTTCTGTAATATAGATATGCTAAAGCATACAAGAATTCTTTGTTTTCAGGTTCTTTGGCAATCGCTTCTCTAAAGAATTTAACAGCTTCTTCCATCCAACCGTTTAAATAATATGCATTAGCCAAATCAAATGCATATTGTGCATTATTTGGATTTAATATCAATGCTTTTTGAAGATAGGTTATGGCATCCATAAATTTACCTTCATCTATTGCAAATAAACCTAAATAATGTAAACAAATTTCATTATCTTCTTTTTCATCTAATACTTGAAAAACAGCTTTTGCTTTATAAAGTTCCATATTACGGTAGTATAAAGTTCCTAACAACGTTAATACTTCACTTGTATCCTCATCTCTCACAACAACATCTTCAAGCATTTTTATTGCCTCTATAAATCTATATTTAGTTGCATATGCAGAAGCTATTTCATAAATTACATTGACATCTTTGACATCATGGCTTTCTCTGTAGTTTACTATTTCATCAAAATTATTTGTTTCTTTCAAAATTTTAATATAATCCACAACGTTTTCACTTGAATCTGATATGTCCAACAATTTTAAAGCTGTTTCTTTAGCTTTTTCGAAATCATTTTTCTTAGAATAGATTTTTACTAAAAGCTTTAAACATTCAGTGTGATTTGGATTTATATCAAGTGCTTTTTCTATGTATTGAAGAGTTCTTTCTTCATTATCCAAAAGAAAGTATAAATCTGCTAATTGATATAAAATTTCTACATTATTACCTTCAATAGAAAGTGCTTTATAAAGCATTTCAATTGCTTGTTTGTAGTATCCTTGTCTTTTCAAATCAAAAGACTGTGTTATGTATGAAAGAGTTTCGTTATTTGTCATGTTTACCTAATTTATATAATAATCCTTTTTTCATTTTGGTGTTTTCTTCTTCTTCAGATTTTTGTTTTTTTATTTCGTTGATAATAATTAACACTTCGTCATCACCTGCCATCTTTAAATTGTTTCTGGCTATAGCTTCCAAGCTTTCTGTTGTAGAAAAATGTTTTAATTCTTTTTTTAATTTTGTATTTTTATTTTCTGCTTCTAATTTTGATTTTTTTATTGTTGATATTTTTGCTTGGTAGGCAATGTTTTTTGTAATATTTAATATAGCACTGAAAACAACTTGACACAAGAATATTAATAAAAATATCGTTAAAAATGAATAGTAAAAATTTATAGTTTTTTTATTTTGTTTATTTGTTTGCTTTTTTAATGATGATATTTTACTTTTTTTAGATAATTTCTTTTGTTCATTATTTTTTTTTAAATTTGAACTATTATTATCAATTTTATTTCTTGACATCTTATACCGTATTAATTTCTACTTCATATATATAATATAACTATAAACGAAAAGTTGTTGCAAATTTAAACACATTATTTTGTGAACCGTCTTGATAATATGCTTGTCCTACACCGAGTTCAATATCAAGAGGGTTATTTTTAATAAATTGAGGAGTATATTGTAAAACAATCTCATTTTCGTGTTTTAAACCTAAAGTGTTTGTTTTAAGTGTATCTTTTAAAACAAATCCTTTACCAATTTTCCATTCAGGTGTTAAATATATGAAATCATCTTGCGTTCCGGTTGATGTATATGCACTTTTTCCATATGCTGTTTGTATGGCAAAATGCTTTGTATCATATCTTGCAAAAATTTTGGTGCTATATTCAAATTCACCGGTATCTATATCTGCGCCATAACTTGTTCCGTAACTGAATTTTCCTATATTTTCACTATAAGCGGAATAAATGTCTGCTATTTGGTATTCGTTTGATATATGTCTTTTTACACCTTTTTGTCTGTTTTTTATTTCTTCATAATTTACGCCTTTTATATCTAGTACGGAATATTGATTATATGTCGTTGGTTGTTTTAAATTTAGAAAAACTCCTTCTGAATCCTTTATTTGGTCAAAAAATATAGTTCCATCAGGGTAATATTCAACAAAACCATGTAAAACATCTGTTTCTTCATTACTATTTTCTGCAATTTCTTCCTCAGCCTGTTCAGTAATTTTTTTATTTGATTTCTTAAATAATTTCTTATTAACAGTTGTATTATCAGTATCTGTGGATGTAGTAGTAACTAGATTTTGAGTTGTTCCGGCTGTATTTTCTTCCGAAAATGCAGATGGCAAATTGAATACCATATAAAAAATTAACACTGATAACACAAATCTTTTCATAATTTCATTTTAAGATATTTATAATGTTCTTTCAACTCGTAAAGATTTATTGCAAAGAAATATTTTTAAGCTATAATAGATGCAAAGAGAGGTAGGAAAAATGACAGATTTAAAAATTTACTTAGACAAAGACATTAATCAAGATTTAATTAAAACAAAAAAAATTGCTGTAATAGGTTTTGGTTCTCAAGGCTACGGACAATCAATGAACTTAAAAGATTCAGGTTGTGATGTTGTTTTAGGATTGAGACAAGGTGGAAATAGTGATAAAAAAGCTAAAAATTATGGTTTTAAAACTATGGCAATAAAAGATGCCGTTCAATGGGCCGATATTATTCAAATATTAATTCCGGATGAAATTCAAGCCAAAGTTTATGAAACAGAAATAGCACCTTATTTAACAGCAGGAAAATATTTAATGTTTTCACACGGATTTAATATCCACTTCAAAAAAATTGTAGCACCGGAAGGAGTAAGTGTA
>CACZSH010000003.1 GCA_902783785.1 uncultured bacterium
CATGTTCTATTAGTGATACATCATCAACTCCAACTACTGTGTCTATATCAGGTAGTAACACTTGTACTGTAAAAGCACATTGTAAAGCTGAGGATCCATGTAAAGGTAAAGCTTATTTCTTCGCAAATATTAAAGGCGGAGGAAGTTATGGCCCACCGGATGTAACATTCTCATGTATGCCAGGAGCTGATAGTAGTATAATAAATAATCATGTAAAAAACTGGAATCATAATGCTACAAGCAGTAATCCTACTACATTAATATCTCGTAGTACAGCAGGAGGCGGTAGCCTTCCTCAAGGTTGTACTATTGAAGGAATAAAAGTACGTTCAACTGAATCAGGATGGACTGTTAAGGATTATACTCCTGGATCATACGCATCACAAGGTGAATATATTAATTTCTCACATCACGGTGGTTCTCAAGGTGATACTGCTATAACAATAAGTATCGCTCCAGGCAATTATTGTATGTCTTCTTATTGTACATCTTATCCGGGTGAGACATATATTGAAATTTGTCCTGATTCTTGTCAAGCAGGAAGTGATGCATGCAACAGATTAATATTCAAGTTTGAATAAAATAGAATAGAATAACTAGAACAGAGATACAGTTTTAACTGTATCTCTTTCTTATTTTGTAACAGGAAGTTTCATATAAAAAAAAGAACGATATACAACTAAATCTGTATATTGTTCTTTTTTATATAGAAATTAAGCCTTTAATACTTTAACATAGAAACAACTTCAACATTTTCTTGTTCTTCTAATTTTTTACGACCATTAAGACCGTTTAATTCTATCCAAAAAGCTACACCAATAATATTAGCTTTTGCTTTTTTCATAAGTTGGCACGCAGCACAGGCAGTTCCTCCTGTTGCTAACAAATCATCTACGATTAATACATTCTTACCTTCTTCTACTGCGTCTTTATGCATTTCTATTGTGCTTGTACCGTATTCAAGTTCATATGATTGTCTATAGGTTTCAGCAGGCAACTTACCCGGCTTTCTGACAGGTATAAAACCTACATTCAATCTGTATGCTAATGGCATACCTACTATAAACCCTCTTGATTCCATCCCTGCTATATAATCTATTTTTTTGTCCTTGTAGTATTCGTACAAATAATCGCACATAGCTTTCATTGTTTTTGCATCTTTTAATGCAGTCGTTATATCTTGAAATAAAATACCTTCTTTTGGAAAATCTTTAATTGCTCTTATTTTGCTTTTTATTTCTTCTAATGTCACTGTCATATAATTATACCTCTCCTATTTGAGTTTCTTTCATTTTATTTTGTTTTTGAATATTATCTTCTTCTTCTTGTATTAGTCCATGCGTTGTTTTTCCCCATGCCATAGATTTCTTACAGAATAAAATCTTGCATAATATAAATAACATCATTGGAAACCATATCGCAAGAAAATATGCGCATGTTTCTACTGCTTGCTTCAATGCTTCTTTTCTCGGTACATTATCATACTTTCTTAAAGCTTTTCTTATCGCTTCCGTAAACGCAAATGCAATACAAATACTTGTTAACAAAAGTAATGCATTTGACATTGAAAATAACGAATAATTAGGGTTTTTACCAATAACCCATTTAAAAGCGTGCAATAATCTAAAACCCATTTCTACTATAAACCAGAACGGCAGTAAAAATTCAAATATGTATGCAGTCATATCAAGACCTGCTCTTATAGACATATCACGGGAAGTAAGAACATCTCCAAAATATTCTAAATATCTTCTTATACTTCCTTCTAACCATCTTCTGCGTTGTCTGTATAAAGCTCCCCAATATATAATTGCTTCTTCATAAACAACAGCTTCCGGTATAAAACGTATATCCCAACCTTTTAAATGCAATCTCGTTGACATATCTAAATCATCTGTTATTGTTTCATTATTCCATCCGCCAATGTCTTCAAGAGCTTTTCTCTTTATTAGTTCTCCATTACCTCTTAATTCAACAGCACCTTTTACAGAATCTCGATTGACTTGAGTATAAGTATCTAAAGACATTTCATTGTTTTGACAACGTGTTAAAAAATTATAATCTTTATTACTTACAACTTTTCTTGCTTGACAAGCTCCTGTATCTTCTGATTCAAGATATGGCACAAGCTTTGATAAAAAGTCGCTATCAACTCTCGCATCAGCATCAAATACTAAAATAGCTTCTCCATTAGCCATTTTCATTGCATCATTTAACACGGCTGATTTACCCGGAAAGGCATCTTTATCTCTTACCAAGGCTCTTACTTTCCCTTGATGCTCTTGTTCTATCTGACGAACTATATTTGCGGTATTGTCTTCTGATCTGTCGTCTATTACTATTACTTCAAAATTTTCATAATCCATTTGCAAAATATTGTTAACAGTATCAGTTATAACACCTGCTTCATTATGCGCAGGAATCATAACGGTTACAAATGGTTTGTAATTAGGATTAAATATTTGCGGATTTTTTTTCAATTTTCTTTTTTTGTGTTTTGTCGCAAGAGATGAATAAATAAGATAAAGCGAAGCAACTACTATCAGACCCAATAATCCGATAATAGTAATTATGGTGTTACGGTATTGAAGCCAATAAACAACCCATACCAAACCAACTACTAATATAAATAGTACAACTCTTTCTTTCATACACAATCTCCGCATTAATTAGTTTAGCAAAAAAAAGCATGCTTTGACAAAAAAATTATAACTTTTGTATAAAAACTATACAAAATTTTATTATAAATCTAAAATTACATTATTGGTTTTAGTGCTTTTTATTACAATAAATCATTTTACTTAAGGCTCTGCCAACATCTTTGCTATGGCACTCTATAGCGTGTTCAGCATCGTCATGAAAATCTATCATATGTTCGTGCATAGCTTTTTCAAGTTCGATAAGTGCTACATTATATTTATACTCAGAATTAAGATAATCATCTAATGATTTAAAATATAACTCTCTGGCAATTTCTAAATCAATTTGCTTCAATTTATCACTATAATACCCATCAGCTGTAAGTTTAAGATTTTCTGATGCATATTTTAATTGTTTATTTTTTATAGGTATATTTTTATACGTAGTATCAACAGTATTTAACCTTTGTTTCACTGCAAAATACAAATCAGATTTGAAAGTCTGAATTTGAGTATCCGCAAGTTTTAATTCGGAAACTGCACCTTTTACATCAAATTTTTGACGCATAGCATTGATTGATGCAGAAACATTTGCACCTATTGAAAAAGCATTATTAGTAACTTCATTAGAATTTAAAAATTCATAGCCCGTACCTATATTAACTTCGGGATAGTAATTTCTTTTTACATACAAAAGAGCCTGATCCATTGCATCACGTACAGCTACCAAAGCCTTTATATCAGGACTTTTTTCATATGCAATCTGAATTGCTTGTTCATATGTATATTTTGGATGATTAAAAATAGTATCATCTTTATATATTTTATCATTGTTTTTTCCTGCTAGATACTTATAATTACCGAGCATTTCATGTTTAAATTCAAACGTTTGAGTTTCATAAATATTATAATTTGGTGCATTTTTCAAGTACATTGAATTATTCAATTCTTCGATTGCATTTTTATATTCAACTTCTTTGTACAAAACTTTAGATTGAATTTTATATAATTCCGTATTCGCAAAAGCTAAATCCGCTTTATCTTTTTTACCTGTTTTAACTAAATCTGAAATTTTTTTTATGGTCTCTTCCTGATATTTCAATTGTATTTGCGCTGTTTCAAATTCCGCTTTAGCTTTGAGCAGTTTATAATAATGCAATTTTATGTCAAAAACCGTATTACACACCGAATCTTGGAATTCATAATCGGCAGCAATTTCTAAGAATTTTTCCATTCTAATATTAGCTAAATTTTTACCAAAATCAAAAATCATCATAGTAAGAGAAACACCAACATTTGGAACTTCTCTATAATTTCTTAAATAAACCTCATGGTCTGAATTATAAGTTTGATTTAAAGCTGCACCTGCGGATAGTTCAGGGAAATATACAGATTTTGCCTTATTAACATTTGCTTTCGCAATTTCTAATTTATAAGCATACTCCTGAATAATTGGACTATTGTTTAATCCTATTGCAATACAATCTTTGATTGATAAATAATCACCCTCTTTTACAACTTTTGCCTCTTGTGTGTGATGATGATGTGCACAACAATCATGTTTTTTATCGGTTTCAATATGCTCTTGTATCGCAACAGCTTTTAAAGTTGTTATAAATATTGTAAAAAAAATAACTAAAAGTTTTTTCATAAGAATATTATAACTTAAAAAAATTATTAGCCTTTTTATAATTATTCAATTAACCACATAAAATTTACTATAAAGCTTCTCTTAACATTTTAAGATTTTCTTTTGCAGTTTCGTTTTCAGGTTCAATTTTTATAATAGCTTCGTACATATCTATTGCATCATAAATTTGCCCCTGACTTTCATAAATCAAAGCTAATTGGTGTCTTGCACCAATGTGTTCCGGATTTAGTTGAATAACTCGTCTTAAAGCTGTTATTTCATTATCAATATCTCTTTGTTTTCCGTACAAGCGAGCCAATTTATAATATGCATATTCGTTTTTATCATCATACTTGATAGCATTTAACAGTGCATTTTTTTCTTCTAAAATATTTTCAATTACATCATAACATTCAGAAAGTGCTATATAACATTCAGGTTGCGCAGGATTTAATTCCAATGACTTATTAAATTGTAAAATAGCTTCGTTATAACTCTTAATATGCATATTTACTCTGCCAAGTTGGAAATAAATATTTGGATTTACTTCATCATATTGTATAGCCAATGGGAATAATTTAAAACAAGAATTGTAATCATCATGTTCAAAATAATCCATAGCCCAATCAACATATAAATTGCTCATATCCGTATGAACAAGAGCAACTTCCCTTGGCGGAACTAAATCTAAGATTTCCTTATATGTTTCAATAGCATTTTCATATTTTCTTTCATCGTGGTAAGCTTTAGCTATTATTCTTCTGATTTCAACATTATCAGGATTGTTTTCAGCTAAAAGAAGAAGGTAATCTAAACCTTTTTGAAAATCACCTTTTAAGATATAAACTTTTGCAATTAATGCTCTGGTAGAAACCTTATCCGAAAACGGATGTTCAAACATTTGTTCTGCATATTCTATCGTTTTATCATAATCCTTTAAGGCATAGTAAATATTTACAAGATTTTGTAAAAGCCACAAAGAAAAATTATCATCTTGCGTACTTAAAAGAAGCTCTTGACACAAATTGATAGCATTTTCATATTCACCAATTTTTATATATAGTTCTACAAGCTTTTTGTTTATCTCAATATTTTCCGGATAAATCTCTTTTATTTCAAATAATTCTTGAAAAGCTGTTTGATAATCTTCTAAATCCATATTTAAGTCAGCTAGAATTATTTTTATTCGCAATAATTCAGCATTATTATCAATATACTGTTCTAATTTTTTATACATTTTTACGGCAGAAATTTTTTGATTTTGAGAAAAATACACATCCGCTAATTCTCTTATAGCGATAATATTTTCAGAATCATAATCCAAAATTAATTTATACTCATTTATTGCTTTTGATATTTGATTTATTTTCTTATAACTTTTAGCCAATAAAATACGCATTGGAATATTATCTTGAAACTTATCCAAAATTTGGAGAGTTGTACTTATTGCATCATAAATTTTATCTCGTGAAAAATAGGCTTTAGCCAAATATTCTCTTATTTCAACAGCATTTGGTTGTGTTTTTAAATATTCTAAGGCAACATTTTCGACTATTTCATATTTTTTTTGACGATATAGCATATCTATTTGCTTAATCATATCATCAAGACTTATTTGTAATTCTTTTTTCTTTGATGGCTGAGAAAAAGCCATAAGTAAATATGACATGTAAATTACAAAAGCAACAGATGCAATAACAATGATAACAACAACTACATTAGTCATAAAAATCCTTTTTTATTAAACTATAAATATTTAAGGTGTTTAATGTATTTTACTTTTCTACAAAAAACATTATATTAATTATATGAAAAAATTTTTATTATGTCTACTTATGATAGTAATATTTGCACCATATAGTGTAGTATGTGCGGAAGAAGTTGATTGGAGTTCCATTGGAAACCCAGATAATGCATGGGATGGACAAAAGCCAATTACAAATAAAGAATTTGAACAAATAATGTCAGAACTTGAAAAGAAAAATAATAAAAAAAATAAAAAATCACAGAAGCAGTTCAAAGGACAAGAAATGAATAAAGCAAACGAAACCGAATTGCTTACAAATATCAATACAGCTATTCCTCTTTTAAATTTACCTGTTTCAGCTGTTATTGGGGGAACTGTTTTGATTCCAGGACATTACATGGTTATTGGAGAGAAAAAAAATAATAAAATTTTTCTTAAGTTTTATCAAGGACATTACTTAATGGCACAAACAGAAGCATACGAGACAGAAGATGATTTTAATTCTGATGAAATATACTTTTTAAAATACAATATTGAACCAAATCATAAATTAAAAATAATGTTTGGTTCTATGGAATTTAATGCATTTACTTTTGTTACTTATTTAGATAATTAACTTTTAATATAGAAATGATATGATATTATTAGAAACTGTATGGAATATAATTTATTATTAAATCCGATTTTAATATCAGTTATAGTTCTTTGCATACTTTGTTTATGTAAAGTCAATGTAATCTTATCATTAATTCTGTCTACGATAGTTGCAGGATTGTTGTCACATTTTACATTTACAAAAACAATGCAGCTGTTCATTAGCGGTATGGGAGCAAATTCTGAAACTGCACTTTCTTATATATTGCTTGGAACATTTGCGGCAGTAATTACAACAACAGGACTTGCAAAAATAATTTCAAAACATTTAGAAAAAATAATTAATGGGAAAAAACGTTACCTTGTTATTGTTCTTATTTTAATGGCTATTGCCTCACAAAATTTAATTCCTATACATATTGCTTTTATTCCAATACTTATACCGCCTCTTCTAGGTTTAATGAATAAATTAAAAATTGATAGAAGAATGATAGCTTCAAGTCTTGCCTTCGGTTTAAAAATGCCATATATTGCTATTCCAGCAGGATTTGGTTTGATATTTCAGGGACTAATTGCAGATTATATGACTAAAAGCGGAATGAATGTAACAGTAAAAGATGTTTGGCATGTTAATTGGTTTATTGCGGTTGCAATGTTGGTTGGACTACTTATTGCAATATTTATTAGCTACAGAAAGACAAGAAACTACAAAGATTTACCAATATTAGCCATAGAAGAACATAGCTTTGACAAAAAAGATTTAAAATTTAATAAAAAACATGCTATAGTTCTTTTTGCAGCATTTACAACCTTATTAGTTCAACTCACAACAGGATCTCTTCCTTTAGGTGCTGTATTAGGATTAACAATAGTTTTTGCAACCGGTGTTGTAAATCATAAAAAATCAGATGACTTGTTTAATCAAGGTATACTATTAATGGGTCACATTGCCTTTGTAATGCTTATTGCTGCTGGATTTGCACTAGTTTTACAAGAGGGTGGAGGAATAGAAAATCTTGTTAATACAATTTCTCCGTTCTTATCCGGAAATAAATTATTAGCAACTATATTAATGCTTATTATTGGTTTATTTGTAACAATGGGAATTGGAACGTCCTTTGGAACAATACCAATTATGACCGTTTTATTTGTTCCAATTTGTTTAAATTTAGGAATATCTATTCCTGCATCAATAATATTGATTTCTGCCACAGCTGCCCTCGGTGATGCAGGTTCGCCTGTTTCAGATACTACTCTTGGACCTACATCAGGCTTAAATGCAGATGGTCAGCATAATCATATAACCGATACTTGTATACCGACATTTTTACACTTTAATATTCCAATAATTATTTTTGCAATTTTGGCAGTATTTTTATTTTAGGTTTTTCATAAAAAATTTTCTGTAAATAATAAAATATTAAGAAACAGATAAAGGTAGAGTTACAAAACTTCATATTTATAAAACAGCTTTAAACATTGAGTTTAAGGCTGTTTTTTATTCAAAATTAACTTCGTATAATATCAC
>CACZSH010000004.1 GCA_902783785.1 uncultured bacterium
GTGGTCTATAAGGAATGCATTTAGCACATCTGCATCATTTCGCAGGTGCTTAATTACCGGCGCAAGATTATAACACTCTTCAATCTCTGGTTGATTTGCAACGAAATAATCGATAACAACAGCTGTGTTATAAATATTCTCCGCCCATTTACTCAATTGCTTAAACTCTTTTGGCGAAATATTCAATCCGACTTTTTCCATACGACCTCCTTTATCGTGTCGTATCTATCACTCAATGTTAGATTAAAGTCAAGTTATATAAATATCCTCTGTTTATATGTTTGTATAACTCTTAGGAATAAGTATAATCTTTTATTATGGCAGAAAAGTCAAAAATTGAATGGACAGAATCGACTTGGAATCCTGTTACAGGCTGCACCAAAATTAGCGAAGGGTGCCAACATTGTTATGCGGAAAGAATGGCAAGACGGTTACATGCTATGGGACAAGAAAAATATAAAAATTGTTTCAAAGTAACTACTCATGAAGAATGTCTTGATGAACCATTAACTTGGAAAAAGCCACAAATTATTTTTGTTTGTTCAATGAGCGATTTATTTCACAAAGATGTGCCAGATGAGTTCATTATCAAAGTATTTGAAGTTATGAACAAAGCATCTTGGCATACTTTTCAAGTATTAACAAAAAGAGCTGAAAGATTAGAAAAAATAGCTCCGAAATTAAATTGGACTCCTAATATATGGTTAGGTGTTACTGTTGAATCGGATGAACAAAAAAAACGGATTCCATATTTAATTAATACTCCGGCTCATATTAAATATTTATCTATTGAACCGATGATTAGCGAAATTAAAGATTTGTCATTAGATAATATTAATTGGGTTATTGTAGGTGGTGAGAGTGGTCCTGGAGCACGACCAATTCAAGAAAGTTGGGTAACATCAATCCGAGATAATTGTATTGAAAATGATATACCCTTTTTCTTCAAACAATGGGGTGGAGTTAATAAAAAAGTTGCAGGTTGCACATTGCAAGGACGACAATGGAAAGAATTGCCCGTTTAAGAAAATAATGACATTTGAACGGGTTTTAGGTTAGGTTTATCAAAAAAACAAATAGTATCATCATAATCTATGGTACGAGTTTTTGAATTAACATGTATGAATTCTGCATATTCATCTTTTAGTAGCAATACGGCTTGTTTTATATGTCTTTCTAAATATGTTGTACTATCTATATATCTATCCACAATATCTTTGTACAAAATAGTTTGTCCTTTAAATTCATTCCATATTTGAACTTTTAATGTTTCAATTTTATCTGTTGTTAAGTCCCATATTGCTAACTGTGCCGGATTTGGTTGATTAGGACCTAAGAACTCTACTTCTCCATAATTAATTTTGGCAAAAGAATCTTTCATAATAGAACAACCATCTCTATTGTTAGAAGCATGAAATAGATAGTAATAAGTTCTTTTATCATTTGGGAAACACATTCTATATTGGTATACATATTTAGCACAGGATTTTAATTGCTGTTTATATAAGTCCCTTAATGTATTTTCTTTAGCATCTCCTGACAAATTTTTATAATTCAACCACTCCTCTGTACCAAATAAGTCTGTAAGATTAGTTTCCGAATTTTTATTATTAGTAAAGCGTCGAGCAAAATTGTACATGAAATTGAATAAAACTTCTGTTTTAGGGATTTCCATTATTTTTTTTATTGTTGAAAAATGTGCATTTATTCCAAAGGGATCAATCATAAAAAAGGTTGGTTTTGGATTATCTTTTAATTGCTCTATAAAAGATGTAATATTATTTTCGAATTCACCAATTGTATAGGTAATATTGCTTGTACTTATCCCTGATTTGACAAAAGCTTTTTTTAGATTTTCTACATTACTTTTATTTTTATCATTAAAATAAAAAGAACTTTTATTGCCACGCTTTGCTCTGATAAATTGTTCTTTTGCAATAATTGGAGAACCATAATTTATATCATTTTCTTCTGAATTGTAATATGCACCGCCTCCACTAAAACCATCATAGTAATTTATATAATTAACCGAACCTAATTTAGTTGCCCAAACAAATAAATATTCTCTTAATACTTTATGTTTTATTTTTGTCTGTTCTTCATAAGGCCATAAAACAAAGTCAAAATCATCATAAGTATATTTGATAATTTTTCCTTTAGAATTTTTTATTGTATGTAATTTATTTTTATCTAACAATGTTTTCAGCCTTAATTTTTCTTTTGTATTCAAATACTTCACGAATTATTGTCCAATATTTTGGAAGTTTATTTTCATTGTATCCGTTTAACAATGCAATAGCATCAAAATATTCAACAAGTTTTCTGTCATTATGTAACAAATAATTATCAAATATACCAATTTTTTCAATAATTTTCTTTATACTAGGTTTTTTATTATCAAATTTATAAACTTGCAAAAGTGTATTATATTTATCTATATCAATAATAAGTCTCGTTGTTTTAGGAGCAGAAGAACTAGCTTTAATATTATGTTTTCTTTTGTAATTGTATATTGCTCTACCAATTGTCCAATAACTTGGTAATTCGCATTCATTTAACCCATTATTTACTGCAATTTTGTCAAATAGAAAACAAAAAATCCTATCATCATCCATTAAATTTGGCTCATTTATTATAATATACTCAATTATTGCTTGATATTTAGGTTTATTGTCAAATTTATGTGAAATTAATTCTTTATATTTTTGAGATATTTTTTCTTGTATGCCCATAACACCCCTAAAATATAATTACATTTTGCTCAATATTCCATCTTCCAAATCTTGAATATTATAAATAGTGTCCAAGACATCAAAAGTTTCTTCAAGATTATGTCTTGCGCTAGTCCAACCACAACCGTCAGTAAACCAAATAAACGTTACACTATCTATTGTGGCGACTTCTTGTGCAAGAGTTTTATAGCTTCTTGCTGTTTCATTAAGTTTTGAACCGCCACTTGAATAAAAGTTCGTTTCAATTACA
>CACZSH010000005.1 GCA_902783785.1 uncultured bacterium
CCATTTATTAATTTTCCTATTTCTTCAAAATCATTATAATTTAATTGTGATTTTATAACAGTTGTTCTAAATTCATAATCAATATTACTATTCATTATTAAATCTATACTTTTTTGTATATTTTCTAAATTTATATCAATATTTACTATATTTTTATACTTACTCAACGGAGCTTTAATATCCATAGCAATATAATCTAATAAATTTTTCTCTATAAGATTTTGAATTATATCAGGATTTGTTCCATTTGTATCTAATTTTACCAAAAATCCTAATTCTTTTATTTTTATAATAAAATCTTTTAAATCTTTTTGTAAAGTAGGTTCACCACCTGTAATAACAACTCCATCAAGTTTATTTATCCTTGTTTTTAAAAATTCAAAGAAAGCCTCTGTTGAAATCAAAGGCTCTCTTTTTTCAAATAATTCAGGATTATGACAGTATCCGCATCTAAAATTGCAACCTTGTGTAAATACTATACAAGCAATTTTTTCAGGATAGTCTATCAAAGAAGATTTTTGTAAACCTGCTATATGCATGTTTCACATTCACATTCTTTTTCTTCAAAAGAAAATGTTTTTCTTAATTTAAATTCTTCTTGTTTTCCTTCATTCCATTGTTTTACAGGTCTAATATATCCTACAACTCTTGAATATACTTCACATTCATCACCACATTCAGGACATGTATGATGTTCTCCTGCTAAATATCCGTGATTTGGACAAGTACTAAATGTTGGTGAAAATGTAAAATATGGCAATTTATAATTATTACAAATTTTTCTTACCAAATTTTTCATTGTATTTATATCGTTCATTCTTTCGCCTGCAAAAATATGAACTACTGTTCCTCCTGTATATTTTGTTTGTAAGTCATCTTGATTGTCCAATAATTCAAATAAATCATCAGTATAATTTACAGGAAGTTGTGTTGAATTTGTATAATATGGTTTTGCATTTCTTTCATAATATTCTTTATCGTTAGAAACAATTATAGAAGAATAATTTTCTTTATCAATTTTTGCAAGTCTGTAACTTGTACCTTCTGCAGGAGTTGCTTCAAGATTATAATTATGTCCTGTTTCTATTTGATAATTTCTTATTCTTTCTCTCATAAAATCCATTACTTCAAGAGCAAATTTATGACCTTTAACTTCTCCAATACCTTCATTTAAAAGATTTAAGCAAGCTTCATTCATACCAATTAAACCAATTGTTGAAAAATGATTTTTCCAATATACTCCATATCTTGCTTTTATATCTCTCAAGTAGAATTTTGTATATGGATATAAATTATTTTCAGTAAATTTTTCAACAACTTTTCTTTTAATTTCAAGTGATTCTTTTGCTATATCCATTTTTTCACCTAATCTTTTAAAGAAATCTTCTTTAGAAGATGAAAGATAAGCAATTTTAGGTAAATTTATTGTTACAACACCAATAGAACCAGTTAAAGGATTTGAACCGAATAAACCTCCTCCTCTATATTCAAGTTCTCTGTTATCAATTCTTAAACGACAACACATAGAACGTGCATCTTCCGGATTCATATCAGAGTTAATGAAATTTGAAAAATAAGGAATTCCATATTTTGCACTCATTTCCCAAAGTCCGTTTAAATCTTCATTATCCCAATCAAAATCTTTTGTAATATTATATGTTGGAATTGGGAAAGTAAATACTCTTCCTGAATTATCACCATTCATCATAACTTCAAAGAATGCTCTGTTTATCATATTCATTTCTTCTTGGTATTCTTTGTAAGTAGATTCTTGTATTTCACCACCTATAATTACACCTTGATCAGCATAATATGAAGGAACAGTTAAATCCATTGTTATATTTGAAAATGGTGTTTGAAAACCTACACGAGTAGGAACATTCATATTAAATACAAACTCTTGCATAGCTTGTTTAACTTGTTCATAGTTTAATTTGTCATATCTTACAAAAGGAGCAAGTAATGTATCAAAATTAGAAAATGCTTGAGCACCTGCAGATTCCCCTTGTAAAGTATACATAAAATTAACTATTTGACCTAAAGCCGTTCTTAAATGTTTTGGAGGAGCAGAAGCAACTTTTCCTTTTACCCCTGTAAATCCTTCCATTAATAAATCTTTTAAATCCCAGCCTACACAATATGCAGCAATTAAATTTAAGTCGTGTATATGAATATCACCTGTCATATGTGCATTTTTAATATTTTCCGGATATATTTTTTCTAACCAATATTGAGTACTTAAATTAGAAGCAAGATAGTTATTCAAACCTTGAATAGAATAACCCATATTTGAATTTTCATTAACTTTCCAATCAAGCTTATTCAAATATTCATCAATCATATTAACTGAGGCTTTTTCTATAAATTCTCTTATTTTTTTATGTTGTTCTCTGTATAAAATATATGCTTTTGCAGTACTTTTATATTGAGAATTTAAAAGAACTTGTTCAACAATATCTTGAATTTCTTCGATAGTAGGTGATTTTAAATTAGATTCTTTACTTCTTACAAAATCTTTGACAATTCTAATAACATTTCTTGTTAAATCTCTTGCAGCACTTTCATCTATTTCATTAGTAACTTCACCTGCTTTTTTAATAGCATTTTCAATTTTAGAAGAATTAAATTCTTCTATTTTCCCATTTCTTTTTAATACGTTTTGCATAACAAATCTCCTAGTCTCGTAAGTAATACCAATCTAATTAAGCATTCCGACTCTAACGGCTGCGGACCAGCGAGGGACTTTCACCCTTTCTTTCCTTAAATAGATAGTATTATTTTAAATAATTTTTTTTACCATGTCAATAAATTAAAAATACTAGATTTTTAATTATCTTATTTGAACAGGCATAACTAATGAAATATAATCATTTTCACTATCAGGTTTAAATAAGGCAGGAGATGCTTTTGTATTTAAGCCTATTAATACATTTTCATCATCCATATTTTTTAAACCATCAAGTACATATTTGTAGTTAAAAGCAATTACCATATCTTCATCTGAATATTCAATATCCAAATCCTGTTTACCTTTACCACCATCTTGAGTATCTGCTTTTATTTCAAGTTTATTTTCTGTTAATTCAAATTTTATAATACAAGTTTTTTCATTAACCATAACTGAAATAAGCTCTAACGCACTAATTAGTTCATTTCTTCTAACTTTTGCTGTTTTAGGACTTGTCTCAGGAATTAATTTATTATAATCAGGATAATGACCCTCAATTATTTTTGAAATTATTAATGTTTTAGAAGATTTTATAACTATTTTTGATTTTTCAGTATAAATTTTTATTTTCTCATCTTCTACAAATCCGCTAATTTTTAAAACTTCTTGTAATGTTCTTGCAGGAATAATTAATTTACTTGATTTTTTTTCTATATTATCAATTTTTTCTCTTACTCTTGCAAGTCTGTTACCATCTGTTGATGCAATTTCAAGAATTTCTTCTTTTATATCGCATACAACACCTGATAAAGGCCCTGTTGTTTCATAAGAAGCTGCAGCAAATCCTGCTTGTTTTATTGCTCTGGTAAATTGTTTAAAATCTATTTCTATACCATTTTCTAAATTTACATTTTCTAAAATTTTTGGAAATTCTGATGAAGAAATTCCTATTAATTCAAAATTTGTATTTTTTGTTTTTACTTCAACTAAATTTGTATCTTCATTTAATGAAAAAGTTACAAGAGTTTCATTTAATCTTGTAAAAATATCATTTAATTTTTTTGAAGGAAGAGTAATAGAACCTTCTTCTTCTATTTGTGCATCAACTTCTGTTGATATAGTTAAATCTAAATCTGTAGTAGTTAATTTTATAACATTTTTACTTTCAGCTTCTATTAAAATATTAGCCAAAACAGGTTGAACACTTTTTATTGTTGCAACACCGGATACAATTCTGATTCCATTTAAAAAATCATCTTTATTTACGGTAAATTTCATTATTTTTTCTCCATCCCATTTACAAAAAAAAATCTTATCTTTATTATATCAAAAAACATTATTAAATTCGATTAAAGGCATGTTTTTTTAATAATATTTAAAATAAAAAAATCTTTATTATAAACAGATATATAAAATATAAAATAGAGAAATTCATGTTAAAAGTAATAATAAATTATTTGTAAAAAACTTCTAGGATATTTAGTATTACTGTATTTTTATAATAAAAAATTTTGTAAAAAATTTTATTAAATTTTTTATTTAATGTAAAAAATAAAACTAAATAAAATTTTTAGTAAAAAAAATAAAGTTTTTTACATAGTTTTTTACTTTTTGTATAATATTTTTATGAAATTAAAAGAAATAAATTTAAAAAATTATAGAAATTATGATGTTGAAAAGCTTGAATTTAATTCAGGTAAAAATTTAATAATAGGAAAAAATGCACAAGGTAAAACTAATATTTTAGAAAGTATATATGTTTTATCAACTTTAAAAAGTCCTAGAACATCAAATAGTACAGAATTAATTAAATTTAATAAAGAAGAAGCTGAAGTTAATGCAAGTTTAGAAAAAAATAACACTGAAATAGAATTAAATTTTAAATATGGTTTTGAAAAAAAGAGAGAATTAAAAGTAAATAATTTAAAAACAACTTCTTCAAATTTTAAAAATATAATAAAGACAGTTCTTTTTTCAACAAATGATTTATTACTGTTGAGAGGAGTTCCTCAAGATAGAAGAGATTGGTTAGATAGAGCAATTTCTCAGATATATCCTCTTTATGATGAAAAATTATCAAAATATGAGAAAATAAGAGTTCAAAAAAATAATTTATTAAAGCAAGACAGTTTAAATGAAAATTTACTTGATGTTTATAATGAACAAATGTCTATAACAGGTAGTAATATTGTATTTTTAAGACAAAAATTTTTGAAAGAAATAGAGATAATATCAAAACAAAAACATTATAAAATTTCTGAAGGAGAAAAATTAGAAATAAAATATGTTCCTACATTTAATAATGCTTCTTCTATAGAAGAAACTGCGGAAAATTTCAAAAAAGAATTAGAAGAAAATAAAAAATTAGAAATAATAAAAAAACAATCTATAATAGGACCGCATAGAGATGATATTTGTTTTTATATAAATGAAAAAGATGCTTTAAAATATGCTTCTCAAGGGCAACAAAGAACTGTAGTTTTGTCTTTAAAAATTTCTGAATTAGAAATGTTAAAAGATAAAACAGGAGAAACACCAATACTTTTACTTGATGATGTTTTAGCGGAGCTTGACGATTTAAGACAAAATTTTTTACTAAATTCTATAGAAAAAGATACTCAAACAATTATAACATCTGTTGATACTCTTCTTTTTGACAAAGAATTTTTGAAAGATGTAAAAATTTTTACTGTTGAAAATGGAAAAATTATAAATACTCTTTAGTTAAAAATTTTATAATATCAGCACTTTCATACATAACCATTCCTGTATTTGTGTCAACAATAAAAGGAACTTGTCTTTTTTTACCAATTTTTAAAAGTTTGTTAAAATTTTCCTCTTCATTTATATCTAAAAGTTTATATTCTAAATTTTTTTCATTTAAAAAATCAATAACTCTTTTACAATAAGGACATGTTGTTAAATAGTATAAATTAATCATATTTTTACCTCTTTTATTAAAAGTTTAAAAAATAAAAAATAAATTTAAATTAGTAAATTGGATAACAAATGTAAAGTCATGTAAAAATAATAATTTAAGACTAGCAAAAAATTTTGTTATGTAATTTATAAAAAGTGTAAAAGAGTGTATTAATGTGTAAATTTATAAAAAAGGTAGGAAAATATGATTAAACCCGTTCAATTAAATTCAACAACACCAAATTTTAAAGGATTTATTAATCTTTCAGACAGAGATGAAATGATTAATACAAGATATATTAAAAGTGTTGAAAAAAGTGCTTTTGGAAATTTTACAAAAATAAATCTTGTAGACGATGAACCTCAAAATAATTATTTAGGAAAAAAAATAAATTATCTTGTAAATAATGATTTTGAAACTGTTTCAAAATCAGTATCCGAAGCTGATAAAACAGGTAATTTAATTGATATAAAAGGATAAAATAAAAAAATTTAATAAAAATATTACAAAATTATTAGCATTGTAGTATAATTAAACCACAAATAATAAAATGAAAGGAATATAAAGCATGCAAAACGTAAACAATAACGTTAATGTTAACAAGGTAGTTGCACCAAAAGCTCAACAAAAAGCTGAAGAAAAGACTGAAACAAAAACAGAATTTAAAGATAATTCTAGTGCAATGATGAATAAATTAGAAGCATCAGCAGCAATAAATAAAGCAAGCATAGTTAAGTCAACTCCTAAATTTGAATTGAATTTATCAACAGAAGAATTAGAAAAAAGAACAAATAAAGATTTTTTAGCACCAAAAGTATTGTTAAAACCTGATTCAAAAGAATATTCAGAATTAGCAGAAGGTGATAAACAAGCTTTAAAACATCTTGCAAAAACTGCAAAAATTATGGATAAAGTTTACATGAAAATGGATAATGAAAATAACTTGGCATTTAAAGATTATCTTGAAAAAGAAACTTCAAAAGGTAATAAAAATGCAGAAATGTCATTGAAAATCTTTAATGCACAAAAAGGTATTTCAGGTATAGACATGGAATCTAATATGGTAACTCTTGCAAAAGGTCAAAAAGATTTACCGGGTAAAGCATTCTATCCTGCAGATTTAGAAAAAGAAGAATTTCATAACATATTAATAAATATGTTAGAAAATGGAGAAAAAGAAGAAGTAGGAAAAATCTTAAATCAACGTTCTATTGTAGAAAGAGATGGAGATAAATTAAAAGCAGTTGATTATTGTGATAAATTCAAAGAAGAATTTAATGAAATAGCTGATGAATTGGATAAAGCAGCTGAAACTTCAACAAATAAAGATTTTAATGAATACTTAAAACTTCAATCAAAAGCATTGAGAACAGCAGATCCAATGTTAGATGCAGTTGCAGATAAAAAATGGGCAGAACTTCAAGATACACCTTTAGAATATACAATAACACGTGAACAATATGCAGACAGAATGACTGGTTCTGTAATGGAAAATCCAAAATTATCAAAAATGCTTGATGAAGCAGGTATTGTTCCTCAATCAAAAGATTCTTTAGGATGTCGTGTTGGTATTGTTAATAAAAAAGGAACAGATGACTTATTAGCAATCAAAAAATATTTACCAATGTTAGCAGAAAAAATGCCTTTGGCTGATAAATATACTCAAACAATAACAGCAGATGGTGATGCTAAACAAACAATGGTTGATGTTGATTTAGTTGCATTAACAGGTGATGGTGGTGCATATAGAGGTGGTGTAACGTTAGCTGAAAACTTACCAAATGGTGATAAAATGTCATTACAAATTGGTGGTGGAAGAAGAAATGTTTACCACAGACAAATCAGAAGTACTTCTCAACCTGAAAAAATACAAAAGAAATTGGATGCTGTATTAGATCCTAAATTCCATAAATTATATAACGAAGAAGCTGATCACTGGTTTACAATAGGACATGAAAATGCTCACTCTCTTGGACCAAAAGATAATTGTGATGTAGGTTTAGGTAAATACAGAAATATTATTGAAGAAAATAAAGCAGATATGGGTTCTTTATCATTCTTAGATGATTTAGTAGAAAAAGGAATGTATACAAAAGATCAAAAAGACCAAATTTTAGTTAATTTTGCAACAAATACATTCTTAAAATCAAAACCTACAATGGATCAAGCTCACAGAGTTCGTTCAGTAATGCAAGCAAATTACTTTATGAAAGAAGGAGCTATTGATGTTAACAAAGAAGGAAAAATAGAAGTTAACTTAGAAAAAATGGTTCCAACTGCAAAGAAAATGTTAACAGAAATAATTGAAGTTCAATTATCAGGCGATATTAAAAAAGCTGAAGCTTTTGTTAACAAAAACTTTGAATGGGGTGAAAAGAACGAAACAATCGCTAATAAATTAAAAGAAGTTAATAAAACACTAAATGGTGTAGTTGAATCACCTTTAGCAGATGAATTAACAAAAGAATAATTTTAGCACTATAAAAAATATTAAAAACAGGACTTTGATTTTTATCAAGGTCCTGTTTTATGATATATTATCTTTGAAGTAAATTAAAAGTAAAAAAGAAAGATTATAAAATGCAAAATATTAAAAATTTTGTTATAAAATATATGGCTTTTATAGTTTTAATTATTGCAATAATCTCTTTGTTATTACCAAAAACAACAATTTGGATTGAAACATCATGGATTACTTATCTTTTAATGATAGTTATGTTTGGCATGGGACTTACAATAAAACCTAATGATTTTATTTTAATTTTAAAAAATCCAAAAGAAGTTTTAATAGGTATTGTTGGACAATATACATTGATGCCGTTGGTTGCTTTTTGTTTATGTTATTTATTTAAACTGGATGCAGCTCTTACAGCAGGTGTTATTCTTGTAGGAACTTGTCCCGGAGGAACATCAAGTAATGTAATTACGTATTTTTCAAAAGGTGATATAGCTTTGTCTGTTTGTATGACAAGTGTAAACACATTACTTGCTCCTGTTTTAACTCCTCTTATTACATACTTTTTACTCAAAACTACCGTAGAAGTTGATATATTATCAATGTTTTTGGCTATTGTATATGTAATATTAATACCAATAAGTTTAGGATTTATTATTAATAAATTTTTTAATAGATTTACCAAAAAAGTTATAGAAATTTTGCCCCTAATTTCCGTAATAGCAATTTGTATGATAGTAGCATCCGTTGTATCTCACAATTCACAAAAAATTTATACAAGCGGTATTTTAATACTTTGTGTTGTTATTTTACATAATTTTTTAGGATATTTAAGCGGATTTTTAATAGGAAAATTATTAAAGATGAATCCTGAAAAGACAAAAGCTTTTTCAATAGAAATAGGAATGCAAAATTCAGGATTAGCAACAAGCCTTGCAAATACAGCTTTTTCTGCACTGCCTATGGCAACAGTACCAGGGGCAATTTTTTCTGTTTGGCATAATATATCAGGTGCAATTTTAGCAAGTTTTTACAGAAAATGGAATTCAAAAGAAAAAATAGTTTAACCTAATTCAGAAGCTTTTTTTTCTGTTTTTTCAATTAATTCTGACATTTGATTTTTAAGATTAATTTCTTCTAAATAATTAACTCCAACTTCTGTACAACCGCCTTTTGTTGTTATCATTTTTATTAGAGTTTTCATATCAAGACCTGATTCTAAAACCATTTTTGCAGAACCTAATGCTGTTTGAGCAGATAATATAAGTGATTTTTCATAATCCAATCCCATTTTTTCACCTGCTCTGGCTATTTCTTCAATAAATTTAAAGAAATAAGCCGGCCCTGAACCTGATATTGCAGTTATTGTATTCATATATTTTTCATCAACAATTATATATTTTCCAATTTTAGAAAAAATATTTTCTACGAATTTTAAATGTTCATCCGTTGCATTTTTACCTTTTGCAATACCTGCCATTCCTTCTAAAAACATTAATGGTGCATTTGGCATTATTCTTATTATAGGATTTTTAGGTAAAATATTTTCAAAATTAGATATTTTATATCCCGCAGCGATTGAAATTATTAATTGATTTTCTTTTACAATATCTTTTATTTCATTTATTACATCAGTTACAAGATGAGGTTTTATAGCAATGAAAATAATTTCAGAAGTTTCTGCTAATTTTTTATTATCACAAATAATTTCAATACCTGTTTTTTCTCTACCGATTTTTGCAAATTCTTCATTAACTTCTGATGCAATAATATCTTCATTTTTTAATATATCAGATTTTAAAATACCGTTTATAATTGCACTTGCCATTTTTCCGCAACCGATAAAGCCCAGTTTTTTCATGCTTTCCTCCATGTTGACTATTTGTTTTGTTTTATTTAACATAATGATAATAATACAAATAAAATGAAAAGGAAAATATCATGAAACGCACATTAGAAGGTACAAAAGCAAAAAGACAAAAAGTTAGCGGATTTAGAGCAAGAATGGCTACTCCTGGCGGACAAGAAGTTTTAAACAGACGTAGAGCTAAAGGTAGACATCAAATAGCTATTACTCCAAAAGAACGTGCTTAGTAAACAATTTAGACTTAAAAATAAATATGCTTTTAGTGCTACTTACAAAATAAAAAATTCTATTTACAAAAACGGAATAGTTCTTTTTGTAGGTAAACAGAAATGCGACGAAATACCCACGAAGGTGGGTTTTGTTGTGAGTAAAAAAACTCATAAATCTGCTGTAAAAAGAAACAGATTAAAACGTTTAATAAGAGAAAGTTACAGACTTTTATTAAAAGAAAATAATGTTGGTATTTCTAATCAAGCTATGTCTTTAATTTTTATTGGGCAAAAACCTGCATTAGAAAAGGATTTTAAAGAAATTCAACAAACTGTCAAATACTTATTAGAAAGGGTAAATTTTGGACTTTCATCCATTTCCTAATTTAGATCCTGATAATGTTTTACCTGATACAAAAAGAATGGTTTATCCGTCAGGTCTTGATGATGCGGATAAAAGTCATGTTAGATATGCTCAACCATCTTTGAAAACCCCAACTTTGACTATTATTGATACTATTTATAATATAGAAGGTGAACCTGTTGTTTTACCTGGGCATTATGAACTTGCGTTGAGTGATGATAATAAATTTTTGCTTATTATGCAAAGTAAAGAAATTATTGTTAAAATTCCTGTGTTTAAATTAGAAATAGAAGAAGAACAAACACAAGAAAATTATGATAAAAAATTAGAGAAACTAAAATGGTATGAATTTAGAAAGAAAAGATTTAAAAAGAAAAGAGAATATAGAATGAGAGAATCAGGTTTAGATCCTGATGCAGAAAAATTTATTTTTACGGAAGCTACAATTGAATGGATTATTGACGGTGAATATTATTTAATAAAATATGAATCAGGTTCTACAAGAGCTTGGGGAGCTATTAAACAGACCAGATTTTAAGTGAAAAATTTATTCTTCTACTAATTCAGAAAGTTTTACACCTAAAACTTTTGCAATTCTATCAGCAATTTTAAGATTTGGACATCTTGTACCATTTTCATATTTGCCTATTGTACTTTTATCTAAATCCAATTCAAAAGATAATTCTTCTTGAGTTAAACCTTTTAATTTTCTGAATTTTAATAAATTTTGTCCAAATATTTCATTTATTTCTTTATTCATAAGAAATATTGTGATATATTTATTAGAAAATGTCGTCGACACCATGCCACCAAAGGAAAGTAAAATGAAACTTGACGAAAATTCAATGTCAGATATATTAGCAGACACATCTTTATATTTTAGACAAATTATTGCATTGGTAGATTTAATGCTTGCTAATTCAAATATTGAAGAAACACCTAATTTAATAACGCTGAAAGAACTGGCAGAAAGCGGATTAAATAAAATTGAAATTTTAGATAAATAAAAAATCTTCTAAATAAACAAAATCACTTGATTTAAAAAAAACATTGTGTTAATATGAGCAAGCAGACAACTTATGAGCATAAAGGTGGTGAAAATTAGATGCCAGAAATTAAAGTAGGTGAAAACGAAAGTATTGAAAGTGCTTTAAGAAGATTTAAGAAAAAAATTCAAAAAGCAGGCGTTTTATCTGAAGTGAAAAAACGTGAAAGATACGAAAAACCTAGCGTTAAAAGAAAAAGAAAATCTGAAGCAGCTAGAAAACGTAAAGTTTAATATAATAAAAGGTTAGTTTTTAACTAACCTTTTTTAATGCTGTTTTATTTCAAATTCAAATCAGGTAAATTATTAATAAAATCTGCTACTCCTGTTGATTTATTTTGTGGAGTTTGTATTGAATTCTGTGTTTGAGATGTTGTTTCTGTTGTTTGTGTTTGTTTTTTATTATTTAAACTTTCTGTTGCTTTATTTATTATTGTTTCTGTCATATTTTGTTTAAATTTATCAAGGTTTGATGATGTTGTCGGTATAGAATTTGTTGGTGTCATTTTATTTTGCTCTTCAATTTTTTGTGCTTCTTCTTGAGTTGTAGGATTTGAAATCCATTTGAAAGATTTTATTGAATTTGTTGATTCTATTCCGCCATTTAACATAACTTTAAAGGCTTTAGTTTCTCCTGTTTGTTTTGGTGTTAAATCAGGTAACATTGAAAGTTTTTCTCCTGTTGGCTTTACTGTCATTTCATTAATCATCGACGAAGAAATTTGACCTATTTTTGGGATGTATGATAGTAATTTATTGAATGAAAATTCACCTATCGGACCTAAAACTTCTACAACATCATTAGATAATCTGCCTAAAACAGAGGCATTTATTGTATTATTTAAAAGATTATATTTTCCTGTTGCATATAAACTCATTGCAGGACCTGATGTTTGGAATGTATTTATATTTGCCCAACCTCCTGAAAATGACATTTTTCCTTTCAAGTATTTGAATTCACCCGTTTTTTTAATACTTACGACTTTTGTTATTGAACCAAGAGAGTTTTTAAGTAAATTATTACTTAGTATATTTTGTGCATATAAAAGATTTTCTAATTTACCTAAAGTTCCCATTTGACCGTTAGAAACAATAAATGTTACATCACCTTTTAAAGATTGCATCATTTGTGCTTCTGTACCGGCGATAAGTCTTATATTGTTTGTGTCAAAATCAAGACTTCCGCTTAAAAGGTTGCTTACTTTTGTAAAATCCGCAAGAGCTGGTTCTGCACTTAAACCTCTTCCTTGAAGATTTATTTTTAAGTTCCCAAAAATTATATTATATTCAGCATTTCCAGCAATTTTTCCGTTATATGCATAACCAACTATATTTGATAGTTTTAATACATTATCATTTATACCAAAATTAGAAGTTATATTATATCCGTTTAAACCTCCAAGGCTAAATCTGTCTAATTTTCCTTTACCGTTAATTAAAGTAACTCCTAAATCAGTACCCTGTCCTACCGAATTTTGAGGAAGATTTGAAAGTGCTACTAATAGTGTATCAAGATTTAAATTTTTAGATGTAAAATCCATTGACTTAATCTTTATACCTTTATTAAAATTACTATCAATAACGCTTGTTAAAGCTATTTTTGAATCAGAAATTGTTAATATTGGACAATTAACGTTAATATGGTTTTTATTCAATGAGATATTTAAGTTTTTAACAGTTGTTTTTAAAGTTGGAAGTATTATTGACGGAATTGCAAGTTGACCTGTAATTGTTGGATTTAAAGTTGTTCCGTTAACATTTAAATAACCGTTTACCTTTATATCGGAAGATTTTAATGTTGGAATTGAAACAGATAATGTTGACGGTATATTTATTTTTATATTATTTAAATTTTGATATTTATTTTGAAGATTACTTATTGTTCCTGAAATAGTTGCTAATTTTGAAGAGCTATTTAAGTTTGCATTAAAATCTTCACTTAAACCTCGATTTGTATTTAATGCATTTAAACTCAAATCAGTTATTTTTAAAGTATTATTTGCTAATGACATAACTAAATTTGTTAAAGTTGTTTTGTTATACAAAGAACTTACCGTTCCGTATGAAAAATAATTTGATTGATTAGAAAGAATTTGACCTGTAATAGTTTGTGTATCTAAATTGCCATTAACTCTTAATATAAAAGGTATTTTTCCTGATGTTGAAATATCATTTTTAAATTCTTTTGGTACAAGTGTTTTTAAATCTTTTGCAAGTAAAAGACCGTACACTTGAATATTTACAGAATTATTTTTGTTTGCATAATTCTTTATTTTACCTTTAAAATCTATTTTTGAATTGTTGAAATAAATATTTGAAGGTTGAATATTAAAATCTTTGTCGTCAAAGGTTAATTTTGTAGATGGTAAAGAATAAGCACCAAAATCCGCAGAATTAATTTTTAGAGCTGTAACTAAAATATTGCCATTAATTTTATTATCATTAGTAAAAGTTATATCTGATTTACCACTATTCAAAATAATAGATGTTTTTAGCGGTTTATTATAGATATTTACGTTTTGAAGAAGTACATTAATTTGTGGTTTAGTTTTTGTTAAATTTCCCTTTAATTTTGCATTAAGAGAAATAATACCCGAATTAATATTATTGTCTTTTAATACATTAACCATTCCAAATGCGGCAAACAAACCTTTAATTGGCAATTTATCAGCCTTTAAAGATAAATTAGCATAAGCATTTGTATTTATTGCTCCTGTTAATGTTATAGGTGCATCATTTACTTTTGCATTAGTATTTTTTATATCTATTTGATTTCTTGAAAAATCTATATCAGAATTTATTTCTTTAACTGCAATATTAAATGCGTTGTAGAAAATATTTGCATTTTTAATTTTTAAATAACCGCTTGAATCAATCTTTTTAAAGTCGCTTTTTATCGTAAAATTGGCTTTTAAATCTCCGTTTGCGGTAATTCCTTTAAATTCGTCCATACCAATAATCGGCAAAAATGAACTCATAATATCAAACATATTTGAAAGAGAGATTTTATCTGATTTTGTGGTTAAATCTATATAAGGATTTTTTCCGTATTTTAAAAATCCGCTAAGATTAATATTTTCGGTATTACTTGTATTTAAATTAGAATTTATTGAAACTTTATTTCCGGAAAATGTTGTTTTAATATAACTTTTTGGTAATTGGTTATTTTTAACTTTTAAAGAAAGACCTGTTATATCCAAATAACCGTCTGTTTTTATGTTATCAATATCTCCGGTTAATTTTAAATCGGCTTTTACATCTGCAAGCAGATGAATTGTTTTTAGAGTATTTAAGTAATATAAAATATCAAAATTTAAAGTATTATTTTCTGTTGTTTTATCAGCATTTTCTAAATTTGGCATAACTTTTGAAAATAAATTTATATCATAAGTTATTTGTTTTTCTTTATCTAAAATTATTTGACCGTTTGTTTGAATCTTAATTTTGTCATTCAAAATAAAATCAGAAATTTTAAAATTATTACCAGAAATAGAATATATTTTATTTGTTTGAGAGTCTATAAGAGAAAGAGAATATTTTTTTGAACAAATAACCGGCATGATATCTGATATTTTTAATCCAAATGGTAATTCTGTTTGAATTTCTTTCTCTTTTTTATCTTCAGATTTTGGTAAGAATTTTTCTATATAAAAAGAGCCGTCTTTTTCTATTTTCATTTTTAAAATAATATTATCTGCACTTATTGAATCTACAATAATATTTTTCATTAAAAGAGGAATAAGAGATAATTTTATTTCAAAATTATTTGCTTGAAAAAATTTTTCATTATTTGGATACAAAAAATCAATTCTTTCTGTTTTTAAACCAGCTGATAAATTCCAACCTGTTGAAAGTTTTATATTTTCTGTATTTATTAAAAAGCCTGTACTATCTTGAACAGCTTTTTTTATTTGAGGTTCGTATTTATTTATATCTAAAAAATTTGGAAGAACAAACAAAAAAATAGAATAAAGTACTAAAATTATTGAAAATAAAGTAATAGAAAATATTTTTAAAAATTTAATCATATCCCCTCATTAATGTTTAAATCTTGAAAAGACTTCAACATTTATATTATCTAAAACATCCTCAAAAAAGTAAGCACAAGATGCAACCATAGAAGCATTATCCGTACAATACTTTAATTGAGGTATAAATACATTATAACCTTCATTTTGAAGATTTAAAAAGACTTTTCTTATTTCAGAATTAGCAGCAACACCACCTGCAAGAACAATTTGTTTGTAAGGATATTCTTCTAAGGCTAATTTTACTTTTTTTAAAAGAGTTTGTGCTATACAGCTTTGGAATGAAGCACAAAAATCTTCTTTCGAAAAATCTGTTCCTTCCAATTTTTTTATTTCTCTTAATGCTGCAGTTTTTAATCCGCTAAAACTAAAATCATATCCGTCAACTTTTGATATTGGAAAAGAAAAAGCATTAGAATTTCCATTTTGAGCCATTTTATCAAGTTTTACGCCTCCTGGATATGGTAAACCTAACAATCTTGCGACTTTATCAAAAGCTTCTCCAACAGCATCATCAATTGTTTCACCAATAATATTTATATTTTTGTGTGAAGTTACTTCAATAATTTGAGTATGACCGCCGCTTATTAAAAGAGCAATATAAGGCGGTTTTAAATCCGTATCAATATAATTTGCACAGATATGTGCTTTTAAGTGATTTACGCCAATAAATGGTTTGTCATGTACAAGAGCTAAAGTTTTTGCTGCATTTAATCCGACAAGTAAACATCCTACTAACCCCGGCCCTGTTGTTCCTGCAAATGCAGTTATATCTTTGGCTTTTAATCCTGATTGTAATAAGGCTTCTTCAATAACAGGATTAATAGAATTTAAATGTTCTCTTGCTGCGATTTCAGGTATAACTCCGCCATATTCTTTATGAATATCAATTTGAGATGCTACAACATTTGCAATAACTTCTCTGCCGTTTTTTACAATAGCACAAGCGGTTTCATCACAGCTTGATTCTATTGCCATAATGTAATTATCTTTATCTGAGCCTTCACAAATTTCTACTTCGGTATCAGAAAATAAAGTTTTTGTAACTTTTGACATAATCTCCCCAAATTCAATATTTTAATATTTGTATTATAATACAAATATGATATTTTTAGATAAAGCAAAAATTAAAATAGAATCAGGAAAAGGCGGCAACGGTATAGTTGCATGGCGAAGAGAAAAATATGTTGATAAAGGCGGGCCTGCAGGTGGCGACGGTGGAAATGGCGGTGATGTTTATTTTGTAGGTGATGAAGGTTTATCAACTCTTTTAGATTTTAAATATCAGTCTGTTTTTAAAGCAGAGAACGGTGAAAACGGAAGAATAAAAAATCAAATTGGTAAATGCGGAAAAGATTTATACATTAAAATTCCTGTAGGAACAATTATTAGAGATTTAAAATCAGGAAAAATAATAGGTGATGTAACTCAACATGAGCAAAAAATACTAGTTGCAAAAGGTGGCAGAGGCGGTAGAGGAAATGTAAGATTTGCTACTGCTCAAAAAAGAGCTCCACAATTTTGTGAACCGGGTGAAGCAGGTATTATTAGAGAGTTAGAACTTGAATTAAAACTTATTGCAGACGTTGGTTTAATTGGTATGCCAAACGCAGGAAAATCAACCCTTATCAGTGCAATTTCTGCAGCAAAGCCGAAAATTGCTGATTATCCTTTCACAACACTTGTTCCAAATTTGGGTGTTGTAAAGAAAAAAACAGGAGATTCTTTTGTTGTTGCCGATATTCCTGGATTAATTGAAGGTGCAAGTGAGGGTATTGGACTTGGTCATGAATTTTTAAAACATGTTGAAAGATGCAGATTTTTACTTCATCTCGTAGATTTAACTTCTGAAAATCCGCTTGATAATTATTATAAAATTCAAGAAGAACTTAAAAAATATTCTGAAAAACTTTATGACGAATATCAAATAATTGTTTTAAATAAAATTGATGCAATTGACGAAGAAACAAAAGAACTTTATTATGAAGAGTTTAAAAAAATAGGCAAAGATGTTTTCGTAATCTCTGCAGCAACTCATCAAAATCTTGATAATCTTTTAAATTTTGTATCAGTTAAAGTTGATGAAATAGAAAAACCGGAATCTCAGATAGAAGTAGAAGAAGATACAGAAGCATATAACAATGATGATAGTGCTTTTGAAGTTCAAAAATTTAAAGGAATGTTTGTTATAAACGGCGGAAAAATTAACCGTCTTGCACAAGTTTCTGATGATAGAAACCGTCAGCAAATGATAAGACTCCAAAATATTCTAAAAGCTATGGGTGTTTTTGATGAATTAAAAAAACAAGGTATAAAAGATGGCGATACTATTGTTATGGGACATTTAGAACTTGTTTACTATGATGAAGAAGATTACGAACAAAAATTTGAAAATGAATTAGAAAACGTCGAAATTGAAGAAGAATAAATCATTTTGTTAGATTTTATAAATATGCTTTTAAAATAGTTGAAACACAATTATAATACGTTTTTATAATATTGTGTTTTAATGTAAAAATTTTTTAAATTTGAGCAATTTTTATTTTTAGGATACTTTAACAGCATATAAATTAGAAATTTATATTGTATAATGTAGGAAGGTAAGTATATGACAATAAGACCAATATCAACGAATACAACAAACCCTAGTTTTACTGCAAAATTAAGATATAATACTGATACTGCGGATATAATATCCAACATGAATAAAAAGCAATTAGGTGAATTTAAATCTACATTACAGGCATTGGATAAAGTAGAAAAAGGTGAAGTTATAGAATATAAAAAGTTTTATAGCCCAGTACCATATTCAAAGGCATCTCTTTCTATGGGTTTTGTAAATGAGAAAGATGAAACTAAAAATGTAAAAACGCCTTGGTTTCCTAGTCCTTCCGAATTTATTAAAACATTGAAAAATATTGCAAATCCTAAGACTGAAGAACATGAAAAAATTTTTGGAAACAAAAAAGAATTGCAAAACGAAGTTATTTCAATGCTTGAAGGCGGTGTTAGTAAAATAAATAAAAAGGTTTAAAGATTAAGTAAATATATATAGTCAAAAAGCGATTCATATGAATCGCTTTTTAGGTTTAAAATTTTAAAGCATTATCTAAATCGGCAATAATATCATCCGCATCTTCCAGTCCAACTGATAATCTCATAAAATCTTCACCAATACCACATTCTTGCATTTGTTCTGCGGTTAACTGTCTGTGAGTTGTCAAAGCAGGATATGTTATTATTGAACGACTATCACCAATATTTGTCGCATGAATTAAAAGTTTTACGTTTTCAATAAATTTTGTTCCCTGTTCTCTTCCGCCTTTTATTCCAAAGCTTACGATAGAAGATGCACCTTTAGGTAAATATTTTTCTGCCAAGTTATAATACTTGTTGTCTTCCAATTTTGGATAATTTACCCATGTTACATTTTTGTGATTTTTCAAAAATTCAGCTACTTTTAGTGCTGTTTTAGAAACTTTTTCCATTCTTAGTGAAAGTGTTTCTAAACCTTGTAAAATTAAAAATGAATTAAAAGGACTTATACAACAGCCCAAATCTCTTATTAATTGAGCTCTTGCTTTTACAATGTATGCTGATTTTCCAAAATTTTCAACATATTTAATACCATGATAACTTTCATCAGGTTCAACAAGTTCTGGGAATTTACCTGATTTTGCCCAGTCAAAATTACCGCTATCAATAATAACTCCGCCCATACATGTTCCGTGACCGCAAATATATTTTGTCAAAGAATGAGTAACAATATCTGCTCCATATTTTATTGGTTGACATAAATACGGTGTTGGAATCGTATTATCAACTATTAGCGGTATAGAATATTTGTGAGCAAGTTTTGCAAAAGATTCTATATCCAAAACTTTTAATGATGGATTATTTAAAACTTCTGCAAAAATACATTTTGTTTTTTCTGTTATACATTTTTCAAAATCTTCAATATTTTCAGAATTTACAAGATTTACTTTTATGCCTAACTTTCTTAAAGTAACATCAATAAGATTAATTGTGCCTCCGTACATGTTTGTAGATGCTACAACTTCATCTCCTGATTTTAAAATGTTTAAAAGCGCAATAGTAGAAGCAGATTGTCCTGAAGAAACACATAAAGCTCCAATACCGCCTTCAATTCCTGCGAGTCTTTCTTCTAAAACTTGAGTTGTAGGATTTGAAAGTCTTGTATAAATATCGCCTTCTGCTTTTAAGTCAAATAAATCTGCAGAATATTGAACACTATCAAAACTAAATGCAGTAGTTTGATAAATAGGCACAGGCGGAGTATTTCTGTTTTTATCAGGCTTGTGCGAACCTTGAACACATATTGTATCAAATTTCATTTCTTATCTCACATTCATTTTTATTATGTCTGAAACCCAAGGTATATATGAATACTTACCTTGTAATGAGGTTATTATTAAATAAAATAATATAGCATAACAACATAAACCAATTATTGAAAATCCGAAAATTATATCTATTGTCAGATAATAAATTATCATTGTTGTAAGTTTATTTATAAAAGGTATAAATAGTAGAATATTACAAATTAAACCAATAAATACGCATAACAAGTAATATCCGATAGAAATAAAGATTGATTGAAAAATATGATATTTTAAAAAAGGTTTTAAAGACTTTTTAGTTAAAACGACAATAACTATATAGATAAAACCTACAAAACCCATTGATAAATAACTTAATGCAGAAACTAACTTTTCCATAAAGTAAGGTTTATCCGGATTTAGTCTGTAATCATTATACATGTTCTAATAATTCTCCTGCTCTTGATGTAACAATATAATCTTCTAATAAATTAATATAAACAAGTTTATATTCATCATTTTCCGGTTCTAAGTTAGAAACATATCTATAAGCTTTTAATGCATCTTCAATTCTATCATCCATATAATAAGTATTTGCAAGTAAAACTCTTGTACTTGTATCATACTCATTTAAATTCAATGCTTGTTCATACGATTCTATTGCTTCTTTATATTTTCCAAGATTAGAATATAAATTACCTAAAAGTATGTATGCATTTTTTTCTTTAGGTTTGTATTCAATGGCTTTTTTATAAATTTCAATTGCACCGTCATAATCTTTAAAGTCAGATTTTGCGATTGCGTAACAAATATATGTTTTATAATTATCTCCAGGAAGATTTAATGATATTTCAAAATATTCCCAAGTTTTTTCAGGATTTTTTAATAAAGAATATGTATTTGCAAGACATATTGTAACTGTTTTATTATCCGGTTCAACTTCATATACTTTTAAATAGTGATACAAAGCTGTTTCGTAATCAAACAATTTAAAATTGATATTACCTAAATCGACATTTGCAGTTAAATTATTCGGGTCTATTGAAAGAGCTTTTTCATAATAAGCTTTTGCTTCTACATAATCTTCAAAATCGTGATATAACATTGCAATTGCATTATAAATATCTGTTGATTTTGTGTTAAAGTCTAATGCACGATTATAATAACGAAGTGATTTTGAGAAATTTTTAAGCTCTGCATATGCATTTCCCAAATTATAATAAACAAGATAATTTGTTGGATTTATATCAAGAGCTTTATTGTAGTAACTTAAAGCTTTACGGAAATCCTTGCTATAAAAATATATACTTCCTAAGTTTAATAAAGCATTAACATCATCCGGTTTTATGCTCAATAAACTTTCATATACAGAAGCAACTTTATCGAAATTATCATCTAAAGCATACAAATTTGCCAATGTATGATAATGATCAGGATTTGTAGGATCCATTGCCATTTGCATAATTGCTTCGTTTATTTGTTGAGTAATATCATTTACTTCTGTCATATCTAAATTTTATCCTATAATTTTATTTTAGCAAATTATTAATATCTTTTTATAAATTAAGAGTTTTCTTTATATTCAGAATATTCTTCAGAATCAGCTTTCCATTGTTCTTCAGGGATACTAAATGCATGATTCCAGAATTTTTCTATCATATAAGTTTCACGTTCTTCTCTGTGAAGAATATGGACAATAACATCTCCAAAATCTACCAGATTCCATCGATTTTTTAAATCTCTTTCAACACCTTTTGGTAATCTTTTAAAAAGAGTTTTTATTCTTTCTTGTAAAGTTTCTGTCATAGCTTTAACTTGTGTTGGTGAATCACATGATGCTATAACAAAAAAATCAGCAAGAGAAGAAACTTGGCTAATATCTAGGATTACAATATTTTTTGCTATTTTATCATCAAGTATTCTGGCGATAACAGAAGCAAATTTTTTTGTAGAAATATCTTCTGACATTTAGTCCTCCATCATATCAATTCTTTTTTGATGACGTCCGCCTTCATATTCTGTTGTAAGCCAAATATCAACTATATCAAGAGCTAAACCTTGTCCTATTACTCTTTCACCCATACAAAGAATATTTGAATTGTTATGTTGACGAGTTGCTTTTGCAGAGAATGTATCACCGCAAAGTGATGCTCTTATACCTTTAACTTTGTTTGCAACAATTGAAACACCTATTCCCGTTCCGCAAATAATTATACCTTTTTCGTATTCTCCAGCAGCTACTTTATGAGCTACTTTTTTTGCATATATCGGATAATCACAAGAATCAAAAGTATATGTTCCTACATCTTCTACTTCATAATTTATTTCTTTTAAATGTTCAATAACTTTGTTTTTTAGGTTTAAACCACCATGGTCGCTGCCTATAACTATTCTTTTCCCTGTCATGTTCCCTCTTTCCTATATAGTTTATATTTTTATTTACATTTGCATTGTTTTTTTTCTATATGTTTAAATTCTTTTTCCAAAGTGTTAACACGTTTTTCCAGTTCATCAATGCGTTTTGACAAATCTTTATTAACTTCTATTAGAGCATTAATTCTATCTTCTGCAAGGTTTAAACGGACGATATAATCTTGGAATTTACTTTTTAAGCTTTGATAAAGTTTGTCTAAATCTTTTATTGCATTAAACATTGTGTAAATAATATGTTCTTGAGATATAGACAAATAACCGTCTTTACCTTTTTGTACGGCATTAGGTATAACTTTTTCGACATCTTGAGCTATAAGTCCTATTCTTTGTGTTTCAGGGTCATTTTTATATTTGTATCTATATACATCAAGTTTGTTAATTTCTTTTAATCCGGTATTGGCAAAACCTTCTATATTTTTAAGTTTTTTGTCAGAAATTATATGTACTTGGCCGTATAATGTGCCGTAAATAACTGTATCAGTAGAACCTGGACTTCTTCTATTTCTTATTTCATTTGTGTACAAAAAGTTAGTATAAGTATTTGTTCCTACTGTTAAATTAGTACCAACATTAGCATAAGTACCAATTGTTGCATAAGAACCGGTAGTCAAATATGTTCCTGCAGTTATATAAGAATTTGCATGGATATCACCTGCTGTTTTAAAATGAGCTCCGGTGCCATTATCTTTGTTTTCAGCATTAGTTTCTACATATACGGTTCCTGAATGTAGATAAATATTTCCGGCGCCTGAACCAATAATTGTTTCAACGGTTGCATTATTTGATGTAAAACCGTTTGGAATAGTAGCATTTCCTGAATTGTAGCCAAAACATGATTTGTTACTGCCTGTGACAGCTGCACATGCATTATATCCTATACCAGTATTGTAACTTCCTGAAGCATCATTATATAAAGAATATGTTCCTAAACTTGTATTACCTTGACCTGTTGTTAAACTGTATCCTGCTCTTTGTCCAATTATATTATTATAACTTCCACTTGTTAGTATTCTTAAAGATTCAGATCCTATCCCAACATTATGCGAGCCGGCTCCATTAGCACTGTATATTGCTTGATAGCCTATGGCTACATTTTGATTTCCGGTTTTAGTATTTGCTGAATAGGCTTGATACCCAACAGATGTATTATTGCTCCCAGAAGTATTACTTAATCCTGCATAAGCTCCAAAAGCTGTATTACCTGCGCCTGCAGCATTATTGTATAGTGCCTGATGACCTACGGCAGTATTATCTTGACTGGTTGTTTTAGATGCTGCGTATCTTCCAATTCCAACATTATAATGTCCTGTGGAATTTGTTATAAGTGCTATTTCTCCAATTCCAACATTACTTTCACCAGTTGTATTGTTATATAAAGCGTTTGAACCAATACCTATATTATTGCTTGAAGTGGTAGATTTGCCTAATGCTTGAGGACCAAGTGCGATATTTGTTCCACCGGTAGTTGCACTTCTTAAAGCTCCGCTGCCAAGTCCTATATTATTTCCTCCGGAAGATAAGCTTATAAGAGAATTTTCCCCCATACTTATATTGTTACTTCCTGATATAGCTGTCGGATACGGATTAGGACCAAAACCCATATTATTATTGTTTTTAAATTTGATATAACCAACGGTAGTATTGTTGTACATCATTGCTATTTGTGAGCGTGATGTACTATCTGGTATATTGATGTATATTCTGCCGTTACCATTGGAATCAGGAGTTTGAGATGTTCCTGTTAATACACTTTGTGTAGAACTTGGTGAGGCAAACCATATGTCAGTATTGTTTCTTGCTAATTTCCACAAGCTCCCTCCGCCGGAACCTCCACCACCGGAACCGCTTGTTTTTTTATTTGTTGTTACAGGAAGGATAGCTGCCATTACTATTGACAAAATTAAAAGTACTACCGTCATTTCTGCGATAGTAAATGCTTTTTTATTTTTTGATTTTAATTTTGATAAAAATTTGAACATATCCTTATATCTAATTATAACATATATTTCTTATTAATAAAACATATTTGTTTTTAAATTGGACACTTGACAGCCAATTACTTATTAAAAGTGAATTGTAGATTTTAAAAAAATATAATGTAAATTTTTGTAAAAATTTTTTAGTGTATTTTTTACATGATTTCTTGACTAATTATGTTCACGTAGTACGATTAAAATACATGCTCTCATGGGCTGTAACAGAAATGTTAAGATATATAAATTTTTATAGTACGTACACAATATAATATAGAAAAAGGCGAGGTTAATAAATGTCGACAAAATTCGCAA
>CACZSH010000006.1 GCA_902783785.1 uncultured bacterium
AAAAATGAAAAAGATAGAAATGGCAATGTATGTTCAAAAATTTGTATTACCTGATGCAAAATTACAACTTGAATATACAACTCTACCAGGAAGACATTATTCAAGCGATTTTCCAACAGTTATGTTACCTACATACGGTGGAGGCGGAGCTCAAATTGGTCAAACTGCTTTACCTTTAAACCAAATACTTCAACATTCAAATAAAGACAGCGTATACTTTGGTATCTTTGCTCAATGGAAACCTATTGAAGGTGGTACAAAATTTGCTGAAATTGCAAGAACAAGAGCTGAATTAGATGAATTAAAGAAATACGAAGACGAAGTAAGAACTCAAATAGAAGAAGAAGTTAGACATCACGTTAACAAAGCTGTTGCAGGATACTTTAGTATTGATAAAAACTATAAAGCTATGTTTGCATCACAAGAAAACTATTCAAAAGTTAAAGCTCAATACTTAGCAGGAAAAGTTCCTGTATCACAATTAGTTGATGCTCAACAAATCTATTTAGAGTCAAAAGAAAAAGCTACAAATTCTCAATATACATTCTTTAAAGATGTATTCTGGATTCAAAGAGCATTATGTGCAGTTGATTGGAACCACGCTCCTCAAGAAGCACATGATTTCGTAAAGAAAATGAAACAAGTACTTCCTTATCAAGAAGATATAACACTTCTATAAGAATAAATTAAAAAGGAGAAGTTATTTAAACTTCTCCTTTTTAATTGTAAAAATATGTATTATTTTATTTATTTGATAATTGATATTTAAATAATTCTGGTAAAAAATAATACTAAGGAGTTTATGTGTTATGACTGTTATAAATGAAAAATTCAATATCAACACTCAAGGTTTTACTGATATTATTGATATTACAAGAAATGTACAAAATTATGTTTACAAACATTCCATAAAAGATGCACTTGTTGTGGCTTATGTAGGTGGCAGCACCGCTTCTTTAACAACAATAGAATTTGAACCAGGGTTATTGGAAGATTTACCACAAGCATTGGAAAGAATAGCTCCGACAAACATAGATTATGCTCATGATGCAACTTGGAACGATGGTAACGGTTATGCACATATAAGAGCTTCTATTATCGGCAATTCTATATCAATTCCTTTAATTGATGGTGCTCTTCAACTTGGAACCTGGCAGCAAGTCGTTTTGATAGATTTTGATAATAAAGCCAGAACAAGAACTGTATATTTACAAATTATTCACTAATAATTTATTAAACAAGCACTTATTTTTGAGGTCTTATTATGGTAAGCAGAATGCATGGCGGATTACATGTCTCCATTACATCATAATCTGCTGTTACGAAGAAAAATTCTAACATTTCCCCATAATTTACTTCAACATCATCAAAAGGTATGCTTATATCAATAACATAATCATAAGATATTTTTATATTTTCAGAGTTTTTTTCTTTCCATAGATTATTAGACACTGCTTGCGTAAACTGCATAGGTCTTAATAATCCGTTTGCAAATGTTAATCTTATTTCGTTATGAAATTTTTCTTTAAATAATGTCGGAATATTTTCATCTTTTACAAGAGGTCTAACCGGAGATAAATGTTGCTCGGTATCAGCATTTCTCATATAAAGATATATTTGTTGTGTCATTTGAGAGTTATTTTCTCTTATTTCATGATTTAAAATAAATCTTAAATACAAATATTCTTCATCAAAGCCGAACAAAACTTTTTCAAAGAGATGAATATCATCATCATTTTCTGCTAAAATATCTAAAAAGCCTGCATTTAACCATTCGTCATCAATTTTATTTTGCCCATCCATGGCAGGAGTTGCTGAATTTGTATCGTATCTTGCAGAAGAATTTATTAACAGTGATGACTCTAAAAAACTAGGAACTTGTAAGTCCAAAATTCTATAAACATTTTTTAAATGTTCTCTGAACAAATAGTCAAAAATATGATCTTGTCCTGAATTATTAGGTTCACCATACCACCAAAACCAATCTGAACCTTGAGAGATGAACATTTCTCTTTGAGCAGTTTCAATATTCGGATTATCTGGATTTTCATCAGCAAATTTCTTAAAGTCATCATGAACATGTTTTAAATATGTCCATGCTAAATCTTTTATTGGTTCACCAATCCATAGCTGAAAATTTCTATTTATCCATGAACCTGAATAAATTTTAGGTAAATCTTTCTTGTTTTTATCTTGTCTTATATAATCTGATATCAAAACAGTTTCTAAAGAATCATCATTTTCAATCATTGAATAAATAGTATTTAAAAAATCTTTACCATCGTCAGGATAATTTTCCCAGCAGTTTTCACCGTCACATGCAATTGTTAGTAAATGACTTTCATCAGGTGAAGTTAGGATTTTATTTTGAATGACTTTAATTCTGTCATATAAATCATCTGCAGCCTTAGAAGCATCAACATGAGGATATTCAAAATTTATCAAATTTGGAATAGAACTATCTCTAAAAATCAAATCGATAGTTTCATCATTTTTTGTTTTATATTCATAAGTTTTCAAAAGATAATAAGGATCTTCTAAATAGCCTTTAAAATCTCTTACAAATTCAACATTAATAGAATTAGCCAAAATACCTTCATCAGTAATTGTCCAATCAACGCCCAATTCTTTAAGCATATCTAAAGTTTTTGAGCTCAAACAATGTTCAGGAGGCCAAATACCCTTTGGTCTTTTACCAAAAACTTCTTCAATCCTATCTAATGCCCATTTTGTTTGAAGCATTGCATCTGTCCCCATTTTTAAATTTTGAGGCAATGCATCCGGATTTGGAATATTTCTGCTTGCACATTTTATATCAGTCAATATTGGTAAAATTGGATGATAATATGGACTAGTACTTATTTCTATTCTGTCTTCATCTAAAAACTTTTTATAAGTAGGAATTATTCTTTTCATTATTTTTAACATATAATCAATAATTTCTACCCTATCTTGAAGAGTAAAACCTTTGCCCTTTTCCGTTAATTTAACTAATTCTGGAAACATTTCTGCATAAATTGAATCAAACCAAGCAATGTTAAACCAAGCCATAATATCGCCATACTCTTCATTTGAGAAAGCGTTGATGTCAGGATAATTCATTGACATTCTTTTTTGATAAAGTTCATTATAATAATTGTGATGAACTATCATTGAATTATAATTTGCATCAAAAAAATTATTTAAAATAAATCTTTTATCGTCATCAGTAAGTTCTCCAACTGGAGTTTTAGTTAATTTTGAATATACATCTTCAACTCCGTTTTCAGCATAATCAATAATTGCATCTATTAAAACAGGGGAAAAATTGAAATTCAATTTTAATTTAGGAAATTTTTCCATAATCAAAAGCATATCAAGGTAATCTTTTATAGCATGTAATCTTACCCATGGCATTATATAATCACCTTCCGAATTCAATTTGTAAAACGGCTGGTGCATATGCCAATAAAATGCAATTGAAAGTTTTTTATTTTTACCGAACATCAATCTAATTATACTTAAAAAATACAAAATATGATATACTGATTTTATGAATATTCTATTTCTTACAGACCTTTATCCAATAGATGAAAATGATATTCAAACATCAAGGGCTCTAAAAGATTTTACGGATAAATTTAAAGACTTAGGTCATAATATTCAAATAGTAAGACCTAACTTCCTTTTTAATTCTTTCATTAGAGGTAAAAAATTTTACAAAACAGGACAATATGAAAACGTTTTTAATGTAAACTATTTAACACCATTTTTCTTCAATGTAAAAAATAAATTACCTAATATTAATAATTACGATGTAATTATTTCGCATATGCCTTCAGGCAATATTTTTGCGGATAGCTTTTTAGGAAAACTCATTTGTGGTATTCACATTTCTGATATAAAGGTTTTAACTCAACCTGTTTATTCTGTTTATTTTAAAAATAAATTACTAAAGTCTTTTAAAAGGGCCGAAAAACTTGTTTGTCGCTCTTATCATATACAAGAAAAACTACTTAAGCTTTATCCTGAATTTAATGAAAAAACTATTGTTATTCCATCAGGTGTTGAAGAAAATTTAATAATAAAAAGAAATATTGAATTTAAAGAAAAAATAAAAATTTTAACTGTTGCAAACCTAATCAAAAGAAAAAATATTGATAAACTTATAAAAGCGTGTGAAAGATTTGAAAATGTTGAATTAACAGTAATTGGAGATGGAAAAGAATTAAATAATTTAAAAAGACTAAGTAAAAAGACAATATTTTTAGGTAAAAAAACAAAAAAAGAAGTTTTTGAGCAAATGCAGAATTCTGATATTTTCATTTTACCATCTATAAATGAAACTTTTGGTCTTGTTTATACAGAAGCAATGGCAAACGGTTGTATTACAATTGGAACGGTTAATGACGGAATAGACGGGATAATCAAAAACGGAGAAAATGGATTTTTAACAAAACCAAAAATAAAAGATATTGAACAAACTCTCCAAAAAGTATTAAATTTAAAGCAAGAAGATATTAATAAAATTTCCGAAAATTGTTATTTCACCGTCAAAAACCTTACTGCAAAAAATTGTGCAGTTAAATATCTTCAAACAATAATAAACATCCTATAATTATCTTTTCAAATTTAATTTTTGGAATATTTCATCAAATTTATTTTGAACTTTTTCAAAAGCTGCTATTACAACCGGATCAAATTGTTTTTTACTAGCACCTTTTATAATTTCCACACTTTTTTCATGAGAGAAATTTTCTTTATAAACCCTTGTTTCTCTCAATGCATCATAAACATCACAAAGAGCAATAATTCTTGCACTTAAAGGTATTTGTTCCCCTGATTTTTGTTCAGGATAGCCTGTTCCATCATATCTTTCATGGTGAGAAAGAATAACATCTTTTGCCATTTGTACAAATGGAGTATTGGCAATCTGATCTAACATTTTATAACCCAATGAAGTATGTGTTTTTATATTTTCAAATTCAGAAGCTGTTAATTTGTCAGGTTTTATAAGAATTTTATCTGTAATTTGAGTTTTTCCAATATCGTGCAATACACTTGCTAGTTCAAGATTTTTAATAAATTCTTCATCAATTTTTAAATTTTTATTTGAAGCCTTTAATTCTGTAGCCAGCACTCTTGCATAAGCTTTCATTCTCTCTAAATGACGGTAAGAGCCATTGTCTTTTATTTGTACATGTCTAAAAGACGCTAATAATTCTTCCAAAGATTTTTCTTTTTCTAACGCACTGGCAACAGTATTTCTTATTTTATCGGCGCTTGCCGGTAAAACGATATAATCTCTTATACCTTCTGCATAAAGCTTTACAACTTCATCCACGCTTGGATTAGTTGTCATAACTACTAATTTTTTACCTCTTAAACCTGAAAAATTATCGGTAAATTTATTTGAAAGTAAAACCAAGTCAATATCAGAATTTAAAGATGTATCCTCAAATCTTGAAGCAGTCTTAATTTCATAACCGCTTAAAGAAAGAATCATACTCAAAATTTTTAAATTTGTTTCATTATCGTCAACAATTAAAAGTTTCATAAAACTCCTTTTATGTGATAGAATAATTTTATCATAATTTATATTTTAATACAAATGAGGTAAAAATGGATGAAGATAGAATTATTGTAACGGTATCAGGAACAGATAAAGTTGGTATTGTAGCAAGAGTGACAACAGTACTTGCAAAATATGACGTTAATATAGAAGATATGAAACAAACCTTAATGCAGGGTCATTTTGTTATGTTTTTGTTAGGTAATATAAAAGAATCTAAATATGCTTTTAAAGAAATAAAAAATGCTATGATTGAGCTTGGAAACGAAATGGAAATGGAAATTTGGGTTCAAAGAAAAGGTATTTTTGATAAAATGCATATGGTATAGATATTTAAATAATAAAAAAGAGGCGAAGCCAAAGGTTTCGCCTCTTTTAGTGTAATATTTTGTAATTATTATTTCATTGATTCTATTGCGGCTTTAACACCAATTCCAAGTTCAAATTTATAACCTAATTTATAAAGAACTGCTTCTAATGATGCAATAGCTGTTAAGACATCCCTTTCAGAGACAAAACCTAATGTACCCATTCTAAAGATTTTATCTTTTAAATCATTTTGACCATTTGCGACTATAATATCATAACCTTTTTTTAGTCCGCTTCTTATGTCAGGAACACTAATACCTTCAGGAGGCAAGATTGATGTTATAGAATAACTTGCTTTATTATCATCTTCTACAAAAAGTTTTAATCCCATTGCTCTTATAGCGGAACGTATAGCAAGTGCGTGTTTTTTATGTCTTGCATAAATCTTTTCCATACCTTCTTCTTTTAACATTTCTAATGCAGCTTGAAGAGCAAAAATCAAATTAACTGCTGCTGTATATGGTGTAGTATTATTTCTTACAGCCTTTCTGTGTGCTGCCCAATCGAAATAGAAGCTTGGATGTTTACATTGTTCATAAACAGCATATGCCTTATCTGATGCAGCTAAGAAGCTTAATCCTGGTGGTATCATAAATCCTTTTTGAGAACCTGATACTAAAACATCAATTCCCCATTCATCCATTTTTACTTCCATTGCAGAAACTGATGTTACACCGTCTACAACTGATAATGCACCGTGTTCTTGTACAAGTTTACATAATGCTTGAATATCATTTTTTGCACCTGTTGAAGTTTCTGAATGAGTCATTGTAACTATTTTTATTTCTTTGTTTACATCTGCATCTAAAACAGCTTTTAATTCTTCAACACTTACCGTTTCTCCATAAGCTTTATCTATTGTTTGAACATCAGCACCTAATGATTTAGCTATCTTAGCCCATCTGTTACCAAAATTTCCGATAACTAATGATAAAACTTTATCACCTTCGTTTATTAAATTAGATAAAGCTGCTTCCATAGCGCCAGTACCGCTTGCAGCATAAATAAATACGTCATTTTTTGTTTGAAAAACTTCTTTTAATCCGTCGTAACAATATTTTAAAATAGCTTCAAATTCACCGCTTCTATGACCGATAGGGTGTTTTGCCATAGCTAATAATACTGTTTCCGGAACCGGTGTGGGCCCAGGTATCATCAAAAATAATTTATCTTTCATTCACTTCTCCTCCATTTTTACAATTCATAAATTATATATATATTTTTGCATAAAAATGAAATTTTGAGTATAATTACACATATGTTAATATATGCTATTTTATCTACAATTTTATTTATATTTGTAATTGCACCTATATATTTACTTGTTGCATGTTTTAGACATGATTTATTTATAAGACTCACAGGATTTTTAAAGATATTTTCAATAAAAAAAATAGAAGGTAAAACAATAATGTTCCATGGGGTTTCTGTTGGAGAGATTATTGCACTTGAAGATTTGGTAAAAAGAGCTTCAAAGGAATTAACAGAATATAAGATAATTGTAACAGCAGGTACTAATACCGGCAAAGAACTTGCTGAATCAAAATTTAAAGATATAGCCTATCAGGTTCTTTATTTTCCACCTGATTTTCCACCATTTATTACTTTATTTTTAAATAAAATACATCCGGAAAAAGTTATTATAGCAGAAACAGAAATTTGGCCAAATTTCTCTTATATGGTAAGCAAAAGAAATATTCCTCTGTTTATAATTAATGGTAGAATTTCTGATCATTCATTTAAATACTACAAGCATTTAGCTTTTTTCTTTAAAATGATTTTTGATAATACTTATACGAAAATTTTAACTCAATCTGAGATGGATAGACAAAAATTTATTAAAATGGGTGCAAGTCCGGATACTTGTGAAGTTATGGGTAATTTAAAATTTGATATTGAAGGTAAAATCCCTGATGATATGGAATTTGATAAAGCTGATTGCAAAGTTATTTTAGCCGGAAGTACACATAAAGGTGAAGATGAAATAGTTTTAAATACTTTTGGTAATGTACATAATAAACATAAAAATACTAAGTTATTGCTTGCGCCAAGACATTTAACGAGATTAGATGAAGTTACAACACTTGTAGAAAAAACCGGTTATAAATATGGATATTATTCAAAAGGTGACACTTTTAAAGATAAAGATATAATCATCCTTGATGTGATAGGGAAATTAGCGAAACTGTATTATTTTTGTGATATAGCATTTATTGGAGGAAGCTTTAATAAAACAGGCGGTCACAATCCGCTTGAAGCAGCTATATATAACAAACCTGTTCTCTCAGGGCCTGAAATTTCTAATTTTAGAGGAATTTATGCAATATTAACAGAAAAAAAGGCCGGCAAAATTGTTAATTCTCAGAAAGACTTTGAAAACGAAACATTAAAATTATTAGAAGATAAAGATTATTATGATAATGTTTGTAAGAATTGCTCTAAAGCATTTGAACAAAATAAAGGTGCTATCGATTTTGTAATAAATAAAATTAAAAATTCCTAATTTAACAATTCATTTGGAATGCAATACAAGACACTTTCATTTTTTCTATCATTATAAATACCAATTTTATACGTATAATTCCAAAGTAGTTTATTTAAAAATAGCATTATTTCTACGTAATCTCTACTCGGCATTTCAAAAATTCTGAAGGCAAGTTGTGGTCTATCTTTTTTTATGGTTCTAACACAACCTTTCAAAACATTTAATTCTAAAGCATCTATATCAAATTTTATAAAATTAATTTTTCGTTTGTTTTTTATTCTGAAAGCATCTAATGTTGTTGTCTTTAAAGCTTGTCTCAAAAAAACTTTTGCATTTTCAACATTCCATAAAATTCGTCCGACCATTTCGATTTTATCCGAAAACTTGATAATTTTATAAAAAGTAAGTTCTTTTGACTTTTTAGGAATAATAAGCCCGTTAGAAACATAATCATGAAGAGCATCAAAACAATATATTTTTTCAGCAGTTTTTATTTCATTTTGAAAAACCATACTGTTATACCCATTATTTTCACCGGTATCAACAATAGTTTTTATTTTACTTCTTACTAAATATTCTATATATTCATTATTTTTTGAACTAATTCTGTTATTTTGTATGTATCTTTTATAATATTCATTATCCTGCAATAAAGAACTCTCATAAATAACAGTAAAAATTTCTTTGTCAATGTCATCTTCAAATTTTTCTCTTATTTCTTCGAAGTGCATATATCCCAACTTTTGCAAATCTTTTTCTGATATTTCAACATAATTTATGTTAGATTTGGCAAATAATTGTGACATAGCATAAAAATTATCTCTTTTGGCAATTATTATGCAATCTATTTTGTCTTTTTGCTTAAGAAAATCTTTAAAATCTATAATTTTAATACCATCTTGATATTGTTTATCACCAATACTATAATCAACAAAAAAAGCTAACTTAACATCTTTTCTTTTTTCATAAATATATTTTTTTATTTCCAAAGCTTCTTTCGATGTACCATAAATAGCTATAGTATCACGTTTTTTTACATTTGATAAAATGTTATATAAAGTCAAGTCTATTTTAAACATTAAATAGTTTCCAAAATATTTTTTACAACGTTTAAATCATCTCTTGTAGTAATTTTAATATTATTTTCACAGCCTTCTACTACAAATATTTTATCCAAATTATATTTTATGACAAGTCCGCAATCATCAGTAAAATTTGTAGAATTATCTTCAAGTGCAAGTTTATGAGCTTTTTTTATTAATTCTGATTTAAAAGATTGTGGTGTTTGAATTCTTTTTAAAAATTTTCTATTTGGAATTTTAGTTATACAATTATTGTCATCAATTTCTATTATGGTATCAGAAGAATTAATGGCTGTACCTACAGCATTATAAGTGTCTAACGCTTCAATATTTCTATATATAATTTCTTTAGTTACAAAAGGTCTTACTGCATCGTGAATCAAAACATTCACTCCATCTTCAATATCTTTTGTTCCGATATAAGAACTTTCAACTCTTGTTTTTCCACCGTTTAAAACATGTTTTATTTTTTTATAATTATTTTTGTTCAGTATTTCTTCTGTTAAATCACGAAACAAAGGATTTGTTACTAAGATAATTTCATCAATTCTTTCATGATTTTCGAAGGCTTCAATAGAATACTCTAAAATAGTTTTACCATTTATTTCATAAAACTGTTTTGGAATATTTAATCCAAACCTTTCTCCTGTACCTGATGCAAGAATTAATGCAATATTTTTCATTTAGATAAAAACTCCACTTCACCTGTACTCAAGTGGTAATAAGCTGGAATAATTTTTAAACCTTTATGTTTTACATAATCTTTTAACAACCCGTCATGGTCTAAAATATTTTCAACATTTAAAACTGCATTATTTTTTATTACGTTTGTTAACTTACAACCCTTTTGGTGTTCTTTTTCATACATTTTTAATGCCGGTTTTATTGATTTTATCAGACTATTTATATATTTTGTTTCATCAACATTGTTAACAGTAGCTGTAACAGCTCCACAATCTTCATGCCCCATAACAACTACAAGTTTTACACCCAAATGAACAACAGCATATTCGATACTACCTATAACATGGTCATCTAAAACATTTCCTGCATTTCTTATTTCAAAAATATCACCTAAACCTTGGTCAAAAATAATTTCTGCAGGAACTCTTGAATCTGAACAAGTTAATATCGCTACAAAAGGATGTTGTCCTTTAACTAAACTTTCTCTTGTTGTCTTTGTTTGATGAGGATGATTTAGATGCATTGTTCTAAAATGCTCATTTCCTGCTTTTAAAAGCTTCATTGCTTCATCAGCTGACAAATTTTCAACTTCATGAGCTAATGTAAAATTCCCTATCAATAAACAAATTAAACACAATAATATTTTTTTCATAGTAAAATCCTCTTTGTTAGTACATGATAGTTATAGCACTAACAAATAATTTTTACCAATATGATTGATAATCCATCATAACATTGAGTATGTTCCCATGGTAATATTCGACTCTTCCCCAGCTTTGACCTTTTTTAACCTGAAGAATAGTATTATTAATTTTGTTTAAATAATCGTATTGAGGAGTAAGAACAACTTTCCCTGAATAATCAATAAGTCCGTACTTTCCTGTAACATATTGTCTGGCTTGTTCAGAACCTGCTGTCGGAGAAACAATACCGGGAGGCAAAGCCTGTTGACTGTTTCCTTCTTCTTTTGATGCTGACATTATCACTCTTAACAAATAGTTATCTATTTTATCAATATATGAATATTTTGGTTCGGTAATAATATTACCTTGATAATCCATCAAACCAATAAGTGTTATACTATTGTTTCCGCTAACACCTTCAACTTTATTGTCGCTATTATTATTATATTTCAAAACTCTGTCATCTATTTTTTCAAGATAAGTATAGTTTGCAGGTAGTATTAACCCCCCTGAAAATGTCATTAAACCGAATTTATTATTATATTTAAAACGTAAAACATTATATTTTAGCCATTTTATTTCTTGATATTCAAAAGGAACAAGACTTTTCCCTTTTCCGTCTATCAAACCATACTTAATACCGTCTTTTGCAATAAACAGATTTTCATTTACTTCATCAAGGTAATCATATTCTTGTGTTGAAATTTTTCTTCCTGCTGAATCGACCAGATAGTATGTAGTTACTGTTTTATTTTTTTCTTTAGAATCAGACAAGTAACCTTCTTTTTTTCTTATTTGTGCAGCAATCGACACTGAATTTATAAAGAACAAACAAATTATTAATAATATTATTCTATTTTTCATTTTTTCCTCTGCTAAAAATATTTTTATTTATTTTCGAAAAGAGCTATTAACGCTAAATCAGCTATTTTATAATCAGCCCATTTTGGCAATTTTGTTGGAATATATACTTTTATTTGAGTGTTAAATAATAAATCACCCATATCCATTTTACCCATTAAAAGACGATATTTATTCTTGTCAACTGTAACTTCATGAGGAATGGTATGTAATGTTGTTCTAAATACAGGTTCCCAAATTTCGTTGCGTTTTTGTTTTACGAGTTGAACTTCTCTATCTTTTTTTATAAGGTACCACGACTTTTTCAATTTACCAAAATAAAGATAATCTGGTTCTTTATCACCCAATTGAATTTTTGCAACGGCAATATCACTATATTTAGGCTTTATAACTGTGTGTCCTAAATAAGATAATATTCCCCATTGTTTTTTCCCAGCTTTTACTTTCAATAACGTATTATCAATATTTATCATTTTTTCATATTTTGGTGGTATTACGACAAATGAAAAGGTATTTTTTAACCCATAATTTTTTCCGCATTTTACAATTTGTGTACCTTCGTTAATACCTGATGTTACAGTATATACGGGCTTACATTCTTTTGCCTTTATTTTATTTATTATTTTTGCTTCAGCTGATTGTATTGTAAATACAAATATAACAACTAATACTGTAAAAATTTTGTTTATCATGTTTTATCCTTATATTTATTTTTTTAAATCATTTTCAAGCTTTTGCTTTTCTTCTTCAACCTCTTGTTCTTTTTCAGCAAAATCATCTGAACGCCAACCTTCTTTTAAAATATCAGATAAAGAATTATAGATAGGTTCTGTTATTTGTTTTCCTGAAAAATCTACTATCGCCCATTTATCATAACGCTTTGCGCCAATTAAAAAATCATTCACTTTTTGTATTGATACATAATTTGTATCCAATATTGTATCACCTTGATTATTCAATAGGCCGAATTTATCAAATTTTCTAACTTTAACTGCTCTTTCAGAATATCTATAAACTCTATCGTATTTAGGTTCAACTATGGTATTTGTAGGTAAGTAAGCAAATCCGTATTTTTCTCCTGACTTTAATTCATATAAAGCGGAATCTAAACGTCTTATTTTATCATATTTAGCAGGAACAACTTCTTTTGGTGTGTTATCAAGTAAACCATACTTTGTACCTTGTCTTGCCAAAAGAATATAATCTATGTTATTGGTTAATTTATTTATATGGTCATAATTAAATGGAAGAACCTCTTTGCCCTCATAATTCACTAACCCGCATTTACCATTTTTTATAACTCCCAAATATTTACTGTTAACCTTATATAAGTAATCATATTGAGGTGTTACAATATTTCTTCCTGTATAATCAATTATTCCGTACTTTTTGTCTTTTACCGCACCTAATCTACCATCATATAGGTAATAAATGTAATCATAGTTAAAAGGAATTTTTACATTGTTGTCATAATCAATAAACCCAAATTTACCCGCTTTTGATACGATAGCACCATCTTCTTTTAGCATTTTTAAACTATCATATTGAGGTGTTATAACATCTTTTTCTTCAGTCGCATCATAAATACCATACTTGCCATTTACTTTTGTAACTTGATAGTTTGCAAAAACTTTATTGTTGTTATCATACTTTGTTTTATAAGGGTTATAGACAGGTGCTGAAATAGCTTGTCCCGTTATAAATAAAAAACAGATGAATAGTATTACAAAATTTTTCACAACACACCTTCTATCAAAAATATTTCTTCTAAACGAGTCTTATTATTTAAATAAAGAAAACCAATTAATACTTCAAACGCTGTCGCGTGTCGATATTCGTTCTGTATAGAACGACGAGATGTTGGAACTTGTAGATTTCTTGCTCTTCTAATCAATTCTTGTTCTTTTTCATCTAAGAATGGTTCTATAAGCTTTAACGCTTCCATTTGGTAAGATGCATTAACTTTTTGCGTTGTTAACTTATGAAGTTCTTTTGTTTTTTGAGTTAAAAGTACTGTCTTTTCCCTTACTTTTAATTCCCAAACGGCATCTCCTAAATGTGCATAATTTCTTAAATTTAAATCTTCCATTACACAATTTTATCACATTTTTAGATTTTAGCTTGAATTGTTAAAAAATTTATTAGATAATTTTTTTATGAAAAATGTTCTCTTAATATTCAGTTTATTAATTTGTTTAGCCCCCATAGTTAAGGCTGAAAATTTGAATTCAGATATATATTTGTTCTGCAATAATAATGGAACAGATAAATATAAATATGAAATATTAATGACTCAAGAACTTATTGCAAATGATTTACATTTAACCAAAGAACAACATAAAGATTTGGAAAATATTTTTAATCTTTATATTGATGATTATGCTGTGTTGGCTAATGATTTATCAGAAAATCAAGAAATATACAAAAAAATGAAAAAAGATAAAACCTCTTTAAAAACAAAAATTATACAAAAAAGAAAAATAAAAGATATAAAAAAAGAAGTTAATAAATTACAAAAAAGAATAGTAAAAGAAACAAAAAATATTTTAACAAATAAACAAAAAACAAAATATAAAACACTTATAAAAAATGTTTTTAAATAAAAAAAAACGAAGTTTTTACTTCGTTTTTTTAGTTGAATATAAATTTGAGTACCTAAAACTTCAAAAGTTTTAAATTTTTCTTTTCGTGTTCTCTTTTTCTGTCAGCTTCAGCATCAGGAAGTTCATAACACTTGATACATCTTGCTTCATAAGTTTCGTCTCCTCCAATCATAATTAATGGAGAATTTTTATCTGCAGGTTGACCGTTTATTAAGCGTTGAGTTCTTGTTGCATGGTCAGATCCGCATTTCATACAAACAGCATGCAATTTATCAACTTGCGTAGCAATACACATTAATTGAGGCATAGAACCAAATGTATCGCCTTTAAAATCTAAGTCTAAGCCCGTCCCAATAACCTTTTTACCTTCATTCATTAATTGAGTGATAACCTTTGTTATATTAGAATCAAAGAATTGCAATTCATCAATGGCAACAATCTCATCATCAGGTTTAACAACACTCAAAATTTGAATAGAATGTTTAACTTTAACAGCTTCTAACCACAAGCCATTACGAGATTCTATATAATCACCCTTACTTCTTGTATCAACATCAGGTGAAATAACTTTAACTTTTTTCTTTGCAATAATACATCTTCTTATGCGTCTTAATAATTCTTCAGTCTTACCACAGCTCATTGGACCTGTAATAAGCTCAAAACAATACCCTTGCATTGTTCCCATCCCCTTTGTTTCCCATGATTTATTATATCAATTATATAACTCTTACAAAAGGCATGCAAGAATCTTATTAAAACATGTTAATCTTCAAAATTTAAACAAAATAAAACCGACTATAACAAACAGCCGGCAATTAAACCACGTATTAGAAGAGAGGAATTAGAAATTCTGTGAAATTCTATTCACACTATATATATTCCACACTTTTTAAGTTTTATAACAAGATTAAAAAATTTTTTGAAATTTTGTTACAAATGTTAATAATTAAACAAAAAATAAAAGAGGATTAGTAAAAATTAATCCTCTTTTATTATTAATATAAGTTATGAATTATAAGAACTTTTGAGTTTCATTATACAAAGCAGTTGCCAAGTCTGCATTAGAAGCCAGACTCGGATAAGTTTGTTTAAAATGATTTATATCAAAGGTTCCCAAATACGAATGTAAACGTCCGACAATTTCATCATAGCCATCAAATTTTGCTATCAAATTATTAACATAATTTATTACATAATCTTGTATTTGATAATCAGCAAATACATTTTGAGAAGTTTGAAAAGAATCTGTTTCAACAGGTTGAGCTTCCGGCGGAATGGCAGGAGCTGATTGTTCTGCTGTAATGACATCTTCTGTCGGTGCAATTGGCTGAATTGCTTGTGACGGATCTATCGGATCGATACTATAAACCATATAAAGACCTCCAATCATGATTTTTCAATATTACTCTTTTAGAATTATTCCACATTTTTCAAAATTTTTCTCATAAAATAAGTAATTGTTAAATTTTTTTGCTATAATTTTGTAAGGTTATCTTAATAAGAGGACGTATCAATGGTTGAAATAAAAAAAGAATTTTTAGAACAGGCAGAAAAAATTGGTAGAAGCTGTGAAATTTTACCGGGTGGAATAGAAGAATTAGCCCAAAAACTTCAATATTCAAAAGAAAATAACAAACCTTTAAGAATAAAACTCGGAATGGATCCTACAAGACCTGACTTACACTTAGGACATACCGTAGTGATGCGAAAATTAAGAGAATTTCAAAAGTTAGGACATAAAATTGTTTTAATAGTAGGCGGAGCGACAGCAATGATTGGTGATCCTTCCGGTAAATCTGAAACTCGTCCTGCTTTAACCAAAGAACAAGTTGAAGAAAATGCTAAAACTTATTTTGAACAAATTGCAAAAGTTCTAGATGTAACAGATGTCGAAGTAGTAAATAATGCTGATTGGCTTCACAATATGTCATTTACTGATTTATTAAAACTTGCATCGCAAGTAACAGTCGCGCAAATGATGACAAGAGATGATTTTGCAAAAAGATATTCTGAAGGAAGACCAATTTCTATTCACGAATTTTTCTATCCGTTAATGCAGGCTTATGATTCTGTTGAAATAGATTCAGATATAGAATTTGGCGGAACAGATCAAAGATTTAATACGCTTTTAGGTCGTGATATTCAAACGGCTTATGGTAAAAAATACCCGCAAATGGTTATACTTTTACCATTGATTGAAGGTACAGACGGCTTAGTTAAAATGAGCAAATCTTATCCTGAGCATTGTATATCTTTAACCGATAGCGCAAATGATATGTTTGGTAAAATAATGAGTATCCCTGATACTTTAATAGTAAAATATTATGAGCTTTTAACCGATGTTGAAAACGAAGAAGTAAAAAGGGTTCATGATGCATTGGAAAATAATAGTGAAAATCCTCGTGATTTAAAATTAAAATTAGCACATATAATCACAGAAGAATATCATGGTAAAGAAATGGCTGATAAAGCTCAAGAAGCCTTTATAAACGTTGTTTCAAACAAAGGTATTCCTGATGATATCCCTGAATATAAATTAACGGATGACAAAAATATTTTAGATTTATTACTTGAAGCAAATTTTATTCAAAGTAAAGGAGAAGGTAAACGTCTAATACAAGGCGGCGGAGTAAAATTTGAAGGAGAAAAAATCTCTGAACCGTCATTTATTTTGAACAAAGAAGGTATTCTTCAAGCAGGAAAGAGAAAATATCTCAAACTGGTAAAATAAAGGTAGTTATGTTAGATAGAGCTATTCATCATATAAAAGACGACATAAAAACAATATATGATAAAGATCCCGCAGCAAGGAATATTATGGAAGTTATTTTTTGTTATCCGGGTTTGCACGCTCTTTTAATGCATAGATTTTCTCATAAATTGTATCAGTGGAATATTCCTTTTATACCAAGATTTATCTCTTTTATAATGAGAATTTTAACAGGAATAGAAATTCATCCGGGAGCTCAGATAGGAGACAGATTTTTTATTGACCATGGAGAAGGTGTCGTAATAGGTGAAACCACAATAATTGGTGATGATGTATTAATTTATCAACAGGTAACACTTGGCGGAACAGGAAAAGATAAAGGCAAACGCCACCCAACAATAGGAAATAGTGTAATTATAGGAGCCGGTGCAAAAATTTTAGGAAACATAACAATAGGTGACCATAGTAGAATAGGCGCAGGTTCTGTTGTTGTTGATAATGTACCTGAATATGCTACTGTTGTTGGTATCCCAGGAAAAATTGTTGTTCAAAAGTTTATGGACGAAAATGGAACTCTTATGCACAACAGAATTCCGGATCCTATTATGTGTAAAATAAATAGATTAACTTATGAAGTTCGAGAACTTCAAGAAAAATTGGGTATAGAAAATCAAAATAATATTGATGAAGAATGCCATAAAACAAATGAAGAAAAAAGAGAGGAAAATGATGAAAGCGGTAGTATTTGATAAAGAATTAAAACTTGATAATAATTATAAAAAACCTGAACCTCAAAAAGGAGAAGCTTTAATAAAAGTATGTTTAGCTGGTATATGTAATACTGATTTTGAAATAACAAAAGGTTATATGGGTTACGTCGGAGTTTTAGGCCACGAATTTGTTGGAATAGTTGAAGATGTAAATTCTGAAGATAAATCTTTAGTTGGGAAAAGAGTAGTTGCAGAAATAAGTTATGGATGTCATCAACCGGATTGTGAATGGTGCAACAAAGGTCTTGTAAGACATTGTCCAAATCGACACACAATCGGTATTTGGAAAAAAGACGGATGTTTTGCCGAATATATAACACTTCCTACCGAAATATTATTTGAAGTACCGGAAAATGTTTCAAATGAACAAGTTGTTTTTGTAGAACCATTAGCAGCAGCGTGCGAAATTGTTGAACAATTACATATTCAACCTATACAAAAAGTTTTGGTGCAAGGTGATGGGAAATTAGGTTTAACAACAGCGTTGGCTTTACATGCTTATAATTATGATGTAACCCTTGTCGGCAGACATCAAAACAAACTTGATATTGCTAAGAATCAAGGTGTTAAAACTTTACTTTCAAAAGATTTAAAAGTGGAACCGACATGGGATGTTGTAGTTGAAGCAACAGGTTCTATTGATGGATTTGAAAACGCAATGGCATTAACAAAACCAAGAGGAGTGCTTGTTTTAAAAAGTACTGTTGCAGGAAGCAAAGAAATTAATTTAGCGCCTATTGTTATAAATGAAATAACTGTTTTAGGTTCAAGATGCGGTCAATTTAAACCCGCAATTGAATTATTAAAAAATGAAAGAATTGATTTTAAGCCAATGATTTCTCATGTATATAATGTTGATGATGCTATTGAAGCATTTGAAAAAAATAAAGATAAAGAATCTGTAAAAGTTTTAATAAAATTTGATTAATTGTTATATTTAAATTAAAATACACATATGGAAAGTGCAGAAAATACAAATAAAATAACCATTTTGGATAAATATTTAATCAAACAAATATTGGAAATATTTGTTATGGGTGTTGCAATATTTACCTCAATCATTTTTGCATCAGATACTTTCATAACATTGATAAAACAAATTTCAGAATATGGAATTCCTTTTAATATTGCATTAACTATGATTGTTTTGAATCTTCCTGCAGTATTTGTCATGACGATTCCAATGGGAGTTTTACTTGCAACAGTAATGACTTTAAATAAATTATCTCTTTCTTCAGAAATAACGGTAATGCGTTCTTGTGGAATAGGATTAAATAGAATTGCAAAACCTATATTTATTTTTGCAATAATTATGGCATTAGTCGGATTTTTTATCAATGAAACAATTGTTCCTGCAACAACAAAAGTATCAAAAGACCTTGCCATATGGGCATTAGGTCAAAAAAATATTCCTGACGGAAAACAAAATTTTACTTTTAAAGAACTTAATGAAGTCTCAAAATTAAAAAGACTCTTCTATGTTGGTTTTGCAGAAGATAAAGTACTTTATAATATAACAGTTCTTGATTTAGCAAAAAACGATACTTTGCAAGTACTGCAAGCAAGAGTTGGTGCAACTTCACCGGAAGGTTGGGAATTTAACAAAGGCGCTATATATACAATAACTGACAATGGAGAAGTTTTAAATACGACATTTTTCGAAGATTCTGTAGTACAATTTGGAGTTGATTTATCAAAAGAAATGAATAAGGATATTGCAAGAGAACACAATTTTATTCAACTTGTTAAATATCTTGCAAAAGATCACTCTAATCTGGATAAAAACACATTAACTTCAATTAAAATAGAATTATTTGAAAAAACGGCCGTTCCTATAACAACAGTAGTATTTGTTCTCATAGGAGTTCCTTTGGCAATTACTCCACCTCGTGTCAGATATAACAGAGGCTTTTTATTTAGTATTCTTATTCTTTTCACATATTATCTGATAAGAGCACTATCTGTATCATTTGCAGAAGCAGGAACCATTCCTCCATTTTTTGGAGCTTGGACATCTAACATTGTCCTTACAGTATTTGGTGCTTGGATTTATTATAAAAAAGTATTTACCATTGAATAAAAATTTTGTCTAAATAACAAAAAGGACAATACATTAAAAGTATTGTCTCAAATAAAATTTTTAAGGGAAATTAATTTTTTAAACTTGTATTACATATGCATTTCAAATTTACGAGCAACTTTTGGTTCAGCTGCATTTAAGATATTTGAAGTCATTATGCTTTCGTGTTGTATGCTTTGGATTTGTTTTCCAACTTTTCCACTGAATACATCATCATTAGTAGCTAAATATGCTTGAATAGCATTTAAGTTAGCTTTAGCTGCTGCTTTAACTGCTGCAGAAATTTTATCTATATTTGATTCAGGAACTCTAACGTTCAAACCAAATGGTTTATAAGAAGTTAAACCTTTGTTTTTGAATAAATCGTTATTGAAAATATTGTTTGTAGTTGTCATTTTTAATATTTCCTTTTCCCTTACAAGATATATATCGGCACAAGTCCATGAAATATTTAATGATTTTAGTCAATTTTCACAAAAAGTTTACATTTATTTACAAAAAAAATCAAGACCATTATTTTTTACTGAATATATAAACCGTAAAATCATTTAATAGCAAATCTTTTGGAGTATATTCATTATTTATAAATTCACAAACTGAAAGCCCATAGTCTTTACATATACTCTTAAAGTAGTAATTAGATGTTGGAAAATTATGAATAAAAATATAATCAGGTTTGTTTTGTTTTATAGAATCAATCAATCTTTCTTCACCAAAAGTTTCTACATATAGAGGTAAAAATGAATTATAATAATCATCACTTTTTCTGCCTGTTAAAAAATTAAAAAACAATCCTTCTGGTAATATTAATATTTTATCTGAGGGTTTAGTATTTTTATTTATATAATCAACTACATCTTGTGCTGTTTTATCATAAACTTTTTGCACGTATATTAAGCCTTTTTCGCTTACAATTGGAATATTTTTTTCTTTTCTAAAATTAATGTTTAAATATGTAAAGCCTACGCTTAAAATTAACAGATAAATAAATACAGTCTTTTGAAAATCTTTTTTGAAATAAGTTATTAAGGCAATTAACAAAACAGGAATAAAAAATACACCATAAGAATTTAATGTAGTAGACCAAAAAACTTTTAATGACATTAATAAAATTGCAAAAGAAAAAATTTTAGAGTCTAAAGATGTTTTTTTATAAAAAACGCAAAATAATATAACTAACAAAAATGGTAAAAATACAAAAGTTGATTCACTTACAAATTTTAATCCAAAAATAACACCTAAAAATAAAGCTATAACAGATTTAATTCTAAATTTAGGATAATAATAAATTCCTCCGTACATCAATGCAAAAGGAACAGATGTTTTTATAAAATTTCTTATTAAAATACCTAATGTCGGTTTTTTGAATATTAATCCGGAAATAGTATAGAAAAATTTTAAAGTAACTGTTTGCGACATGTAATAAATATCTTTTAAATTATTATACAAATCAGATAAAGTAAGTCCTTGATAAAATAAAATTTCAAAACATAAAATCGGCACAGATAAAAAGATAAAAAATCCTAAAATAATATTTTTTAAATTTACTTTTTTGTAAAATAATAAAATTAAATATATCAAGCAATAAGGAATAAATTCATATTTATTAGAAATAGCAATCCCTGCAAAAAAAGTACTAATATAAAAAAAATACAGATTATTATTTTTTACAAATAAAATTAGCAAATACAAAGATATTAAACATGCTAATAACCCATATGTCATACAAAATGAATATGGAAAAATATAATTAAAAATATAAAAAGAAAAACAACCTATAATTATTGAAAAAACACTAATAGAAAATGATAATAATTTTTCAAAAAATAATCTTGAAATAAGATAAATTATTGTAATAATACAGGTTGCAGTGAAAAACCCAGATAGATATATAATCGAGAGTTTAATTCCAAACATTTTAAATAAAAAAGCATTACAAAGATATGCAAAAGGACCGTAAATATTAAATAAATTCTTATAAAGGATACTACCGTCTAAAATTCTTAACGGATAATAAACTTCTCTACCACTATCAACAATAATATGTCCCTGATGAGCCCAAGTAAATATAAAAACCAACAATAGCAAGAGACACAGCGGTAAATAATATTTTAAATCTTCGACATATTTTTTCATATATTAATAGAATTTAACAAAAATAAATTTAAAAGGCAATTTTTTCAGAATAAATTACTTTATATAAATGTGTAGTTTAGGAGTTAGGTTATGCAAGATTTAAGTTACTTAGCAACAAATGGTGTTTTAACATTTGATCCGAATGCATATCTAAATGCTCCTACAACAGGTGTAAATCCTTACGGTCAAATAGGATTGTTGCCAAGCGATACAAAATTACAAGGTCAACCAACCCAAGATGGTTTTATATCTAAAAATAAAAACACAATAAAAAAAGTAGCAGCAGGTGCAATACTTGCAGGACTTGCTATTTTTGGATTAGCAAAATGTAAAAATGGGTTAGGTAAAATTACAGAAAATCTTTCATCTAAAAATTTAGGTGATGTAGCAGCAAAAGCTACTGAATCAGGCAAAAATATAGTTACTAATTGCATTGATTCTGTTAAAAAGTTTTTTACAAAATAAAAATAACCAAATAACTAAACCAAAAACCAATCTTAGCGATATTATTTTATAATATCGCTTTTATTTTGCAAAAAAAAACGGAACCTGTGTTCCGTTGAGTATAACCAAAAAACTTTACCTATTTCCCA
>CACZSH010000007.1 GCA_902783785.1 uncultured bacterium
AGGTGGGATTCGAACCCACGGTACGCTCGTCACGTACGACGGTTTTCAAGACCGCTCCTATCAACCACTCTGGCACTCTTCCAAATTAGTTGTGAATCTGTATGTATATTCTAATATAAAAATTCTTTTTTGTAAACTACTTTTTTTTTAAGAGCAGAATATATAATATTCTGCTCTTAGACTTTAATATTTTTTATAGATAAATTTATTTTATTTTTGCAGCCTTCAATCGCGCCATTGCTCTTGAAAAAGCAGCCTCCGCTCTTTTTTCGTCAATAGTTTCTGATTTTTGCTGTAATCTTTCTTCTGCTCTGGACAAAGCACTTTTTGCCCTATCAATGTCAATATCATCGCCACATTCACTTGATTGAGTCAAGATAACTGCTTCATCATCCGCAAATTGAAAAACACCACCCATTGTTGTAAAAAACTTAGAGTTGCCGTCTTTTACAATTTTTGTAACACCAATATCAAGTGCAGACATGAAAGGAATATGACCTTTCAATACACCAAATTCACCATCTGTGCCTTTTGAGTATATTTCATCTACAACATCATCATAAACTATTTTTTCATGAGTTACTATCTTTAAATGCATCTTCGTTTACCTATAATGTTTTTGCTTTTTCTATTGCTTCTTCAATTGTCCCAACCATATAAAATGCTTGTTCTGGTAAATTATCATGTTTACCTTCAATAATTTCTTTAAAGCCTTTTATTGTATCTTCTAACTTAACATATTTTCCAGACATACCAGAGAATTGTTCTGCAACGAAGAACGGTTGAGATAAGAATTTTTGAATTTTTCTTGCTCTGTTTACGGTTTCTTTATCTTCTTCAGATAATTCATCCATACCTAAAATAGCAATAATATCTTGTAATTCTTTATATTTTTGAAGTATTTCCAATACTTTTCTTGTTGTTTCATAGTGTTCTTCACCAATTACGTTAGGATCAAGAACTCTTGAGTTAGATGCAAGTGGATCAACAGCTGGATAAATACCTAATGACGCAATTTGTCTTGACAATACGGTTGAAGCATCTAAGTGAGAGAACGTTGTAGCCGGAGCAGGGTCAGTCAAGTCATCTGCAGGAACATAAATAGCTTGAACAGATGTAATAGAACCATCTTTTGTAGATGTAATTCTTTCTTGTAAATCACCCATTTCATTTGCCAATGTTGGTTGATAACCAACTGCAGATGGCATACGTCCTAATAATGCTGATACTTCAGAACCTGCTTGCGTAAATCTGAATATATTATCAATAAATAACAATACGTCTTGTTTTGAAAAATCTCTGAAATATTCAGCTGCAGTTAAGGCTGACAAGCCAACTCTCATACGAGCTCCAGGTGGTTCATTCATTTGTCCGTATATCAAAGCAACTTTATCAATTACATTTGATTCTTTCATTTCGTTCCAAAGGTCATTACCTTCACGGGTTCTTTCACCAACACCACCAAATACAGATACACCTGAGTGTTCCATCGCAATGTTGTGAATTAATTCCATAATCAATACAGTTTTACCAACACCGGCACCACCGAACAAACCAATTTTTCCACCTTTTTGATATGGTTGCAACAAGTCAATAGCTTTAATACCTGTTTCCAAAATTTCAATATCCGTATTTTGATCAACTAATTTTGGAGCTTCTCTGTGAATTGGTAAATAATTTTCTGTGTCTATAGGTCCCATTTCATCAACAGGTTCACCAATTACATTTAAAATTCTTCCTAAAATTGGTTTTCCTACAGGAATTTTAATTGGAGATTTTGTATTTTCAACTTTCATTCCTCTTTTTAAACCATCAGTTGAAGACATAGCAACAGTTCTTACTTTATTAGAACCCAACATTTGTTGAACTTCTGCAACAACATAGCTACCATCTTCTTTATATATTCTTAATGCTGTATAAATTTCAGGCAATTCACCAGATTGAAATTCTACGTCGATAACAGGCCCGATTATCTGTGTTATAAGCCCTTGTGTTTGTTCAAGTACTTCCATATGTTCTCCTTTTTTCTTGTTATCATGTATTCTACTACAAAAAAAAAATTTTACACAATTTGTAACGTTTAATAGCAATTTTTTTTTATTTTGTGTTTTAATATATTTAAGCAATTAAAAGTGTAAGCTTTACAACTAAAATCGGCGGAAGTTATGAAAGTCCTCATTGATAGAGAATTGAATAATGATAATAAGCTTTCAAAGCCTGACATGTCTCAAAAGAGCTGCCGTGAATTATATGTAGTGTACCTGCAATCTAAGTTCGGACAATTGTTTGAATACGATAAAGCAAATTCTTCACCTATAATAAAAAATGTGAAAACTGATTTTGTACAAAGATTTTCAAACAGATTAATAAATAATCCTAATAAAAAAATATTAATTGGTATTTCCGGAGCATCTGCTTCCGGTAAATCTACCATTTGCAGCACTATTAGAGAAGTATCAAATATATTACGTTTACCAATTTCTGTTATAAGTACAGATAACTATTTTAAAGATATTTCATTATTAATAAAAAAATACGGAAATTTCGATAACCTAAGAGATAATGGATATGATATAGATTCTCCTGATGGATTTCAACTTGACGTTTTAAAAATAGATTTAGAAGAAATATCTATGGGTAATGATATTTTATCTCCAAAATATCTTCCTAACGGAACTGGTGTTTCTGTTCCAAAATCAATACCAGTCAAATCAAATAAGATTATTGTTGTTGAAGGAACAGCTTCTTTATACATAAAAGATTTATTTGACATAAATATATTTATTGAAACAAACGATGAAAAACGCAAAGAAAGATTTTTATCGAGAGCTGTAAGCGAAAGAAACCAAGATTTGGAAAATGCTTTAAAACATTGGAATTACATTATTAAAGCCGGAGAAAAATATATTAAACCTAATATGTCAGCAATCGATATAGTTTTAGATGGAGATTCTGATTTAGAATATTTTAAACAAATAATTGAATATATTCATACAATTACAAATAATTTCAGAAAATAGAATGCTTATATTTTAAACTGTAATTTTAAAATTAGTAAGATTTTTTATAATATTTGTATCACCATTATTACTATTTAATGATTGAGAATAGTTCAATATTTTTTTCAAATTGTAGTATTCACCCATACCAACGTCATTATATGCACTTTTTGCTATTTTAATTTTAAATTTATTTTTAAGAACATCTTTTAATTGGCTTTCACCCAAAGAAACTTTATTTTCAGACATGTATGCCAAATAATTTGAAACAGCAGATGTGTATCTTTTTATGTAATCTCCTATTTCAAAACTTGTTTCTGCTTTGTTGTAATCAAATTCAACAAGTTTATTATATGCACTTTCTTCTGAAGAGGTCTCAATCTCTTTTGCCTCATCCGAGTCAGATGAAACAGCCGTATCTTCATCGTCAATTTTAGATTCAGACTTTTTTGCCTTTTCAGCTTTCTCATCTTTTTCTACATTTTTACCTTTAGAAAAAGATTCGTTTATTCTTTCGGCAGCTTTGTCCGACAGCATATTAACTGAAAGCATATTATCTAGTGTTGTATTGATTGATGATGTCATATTTTTACATTAACACAATAAAAATTACTTACTGGTAATTAAAAACAAAATATTAAAGTATATTTACAATAAAATTAAAAATGTAAAGATTTTATAACATTGACAAATTTTCAAAAATAATTAAAACAATAATATACGACAAAAGTAGGATTACAAAAAAGAAAGATTGTGATAACGTGATAGCAGACATTAGCGAAAACAATAAAAAGGATTTTACAGTGATTAAAGCTTGCGAAAACAAGGATTTGTTTAAAGAAAAAATACTAACTGCAGATGTTTTTGAAAAAACTAAAACAACAAGACTAAAAAATTTACTTACTGAAGCAAAAGATATTGAAATCACTCTTGATTTCATAACTTACGGCAGCAATTTAGTAAAAAAAATACTATCTAAGGTTTTACCAAAACTTTAATAACACTACCTTCTATATGTTTTTGCATTGCATATGGGACTTTATCAAGAGAGACTTCTTCTGTGATAAGTTTTTTAACGTCCATTTTATGTGAAGCAATTAAAGCCAGTGCTTTTCTTACATATTCAGGAGTATGGTGAAAAACACTCATAATTTTTATATCACCATAATGCATTTTTACAGTTGGAAGATGAACTTCTGAGCCACTTTTGCAACCACCAAAAAAGTGTACAGTCCCTCCAGGGCGAACAAGAGAAAAAACTTGTTCCCATATTTCAGGCAAACCAACGCATTCAATTGCAATATCCAAACCTCTACCTTCATCAGAAAAAGATTTAAATATCTCTTCTACATTTTCTACTTTTGTTAAATCAACAACTCTATCAACACCTGCAAATTCTTTTGCAAGTTCTAGTTTTAAAGGATTTCTACCGCCTACAATAACTCTTGCACCTTTTAATTTTGCATATTTTGCAAACAATAAACCTATTGGTCCAATCCCAATAATTCCGACAGATTGACCTTCTTTTATATCAGTTCTTTCAGCTCCATGAACAACATTTGCAAGAGGTTCTGTAAATGCAGCTTCTTCAAAGCTCAAATCTTCAGGAATTTTCAACATATTTTTTTCAACAATTCTTGCAGGAACTGTAATATACTCAGCGTAAGCACCGTTTAAAAATTGAAGATTTTCACATAAATTATATTGACTTTTTTTACAATAAAAGCATTCACCGCAAGGAGCAGAATTTGCTGCAACAACTCTGTCACCAACTTTAAAATTTTCTACACCTTCACCTAATTTTTCAATTACACCGCTAAACTCATGCCCGAACCCTGACGGAATTTCTTTTATCAAAACCGGATGACCTCGTCTAAAAGTCTTAACATCCGTACCACAAGTTAAAGCAGCCATTATCTTCACAAGAACTTCACCCTTTTGAGGTTCTTTTATTTCGACATCTTCGTATCTTATATCTTCCGGAGCATAAAATTGAATTGCTTTCATTTTAAATTATTCCTTAATCTTTATATAAGCCTTAAAAATTTTATTACTTATTGTATCATCAAATGCCTTTTGAATATCATTTAAATCATAAACAGTTGATATTCCTTTTACCTTAACCTTACCTGATTTTAAAAGTTCATATGAAGTTTTTAAATCAATAGGTGCAGGTGAATAACTGCCAAATACCGTTAATTCTCGATAATAAATTTCGTTATTGCAATACCCCATATTATTTGGTGTACTTGCAAAAACAACTATTTTACCGCCGTTTCGTACTGTTTTTAATGCAAGATCAATAGCCTTATCCGAACCGGATGTCATAAATACAGCATCAACACCCATTCCGTTAGTTTTATCTTTTATGTATTTTTCACTTATTTCAAAATCCAATGAATTAAAAGATTCTATACCGACTTCATTTGCAAGATTTATTCTTTCTTCAAGTAAATCACAACCAAATGTTTTGCAGTTGTATATTGCATTAAAAGCTTGACCTGAAAGATAACCTATAGAACCTAATCCAATTACCAAAACCGTAGAATTTTCTTTTAAATCAGCTCTTTTAACAGCTCTTACAATACAACCTAAAGGTTCATAAAATGAAATTTCTTCATACGACATGTTTTCAGGAACTTTATATGCAACATTTTTTAAATGTTCTTCTGATAAATAAATATATTCACTAAAACCACCGGGGAAAATGTTTGTTGATTTAAAATGCTCACACATTGAATAGTGTTCATTTTTACAATATTCACAGCTGAAACATGGTATATGATGAGAACTTACGATTTCATCACCAATTCTAAAATCAGTATCAGAATTTAATTCAACGATTTTACCAACAATTTCATGTCCTAAAACTGTACCATCTTTAGCTTTACCTGTTCTAAGCTTTACAATATCAGAACCACATAAACCGCATCCAAAAACTTGAACTATCGCCCCTTTTCTATTTGCCAACGGTGGTTTCTCAAATTCTTCTATTATATTTTTATGATTTTTTACTATTGCTGTTTTCATAAATACAGTTTATCACGAAATTTGCAATACAGCATAAAAAATTATATAATTAAGTATGACCATTATAAGACAACTTTCACTTTTAGACGGTTCAAAATTAAAAAAAATGATAGCTTTTTTAGGAAATGATGAAGCAGAAAGATTCATAAAAATCATAATGAATCAATCTTGGTCATTAATTCATAGATTTTTACCGTTAAAATTTAAATTTCTTCCTGAATCATATGTTCTTGAAGAAGGAAAGGAATTACATGGCGTAATAACAATTACGCCTGAAAAAGGAAACCCTTATAAACTGTCAATTACTCGTCTTATGTTTGAAAAAAATTATTACGAAGTAGGAAAACAATTAATAGATTTTACTATTTCAAAATACGGAGCAAAAGGAGCTGATACATTTATTGTTTCTATTGATGACAGCTATGATGAATTATTAAAATTATTTACTTCTGCATGCGGATTTAGACAATGCGGTAGCGAAATCTTGTATAGAATGCCTCTTAAAGCACACAGAATAAATAGAGATGAAAAAATAATATTTAGACCATTCAAAAACTCTGATATACCAACAGTATGTGAAATATATAATAATTCTGTTATAACACACTTTAAGCCATCTCTTTTAAAGCACAAAAATGAATTTAAAGATGCGTTTTTTTCAGGTCTTTCAAATAACTATGAACTCAAATATTTGATGGAAGATATAAGTCTAAAAAAAATCTTAGCATATTTTGCCATTAAAACTTTTGATAATATTAATTATACAGTGGATATAACTGTACAAGACGGATATGAAATTGATTACAGTCTTATTTTTGGTTTCATAAACAGGGAAATAAGACGCAGAAAAAAAGATTTTACAATATTTGTAAAAGTAAAGAAATACACAAAAAATACTGACCGACTTGAAGAATACTTAAATAAAAAAGAATGCACCCAAATAAAAAATCAAGTAATTCTTGTAAAAGATTTTTATAAATTGGTAAAAGAACCATCTAAAAAAGCCGGACTTGTTATGTTTAATGAAACAAATCCGACTATAAGAACAAATTTTAAAATCAACAATTAGAAGCGTGCAACTTCATCAATATTCATAACCATACATTGTTTACCCAAGTCTTCAATCAAGATTTTAAACTTATCCACATCAGCTCTTATATGAGGGAATGTATTATAATGCATCGGAATTACAACTTCTGCGCCAAGCCAATCAGCAGCTTTAACAGCTGATTTAATATCCATTGTAAAATGACCTCCAATCGGCAATATCGCAATATCTGGTTTATTCATTTCACTAATAATTTTCATTTCTTGATTTAAACATGTATCACCTGCATGGAAAATTCTAACACCGTTAATTTCAAATAAAATACTACAAGGACAACCAGCATATTGCCCATCAGGAGTAGAACTTGAATGAAAAGCAGGTAAGAATATGGCTTTACAATAATCATAATCAACCCATCCGCCTAAACCGACAGGATTTATAAAAGCACCTCTATCAGCACAATAATTTGCAAGTTCATATATTGCAGTGATTCGTGCCTCTTTAGCTTTCGCAATTTCAATTGCTGAACCCAAATGATCAGAATGACCATGGGTTACAAAAATTTCTTTTATATTTAAATTTCTCCAATTATATTTTGGAAATAATGCTAAAAAAGGGTCAATCAATATATAATTTTCATTATTATTTATTTCAAAAGCACTATGCCCCAAATATCTCAAATCAAAAGCCATATAATTTCTCCTTAATCGATTTTGTTTAAATTTAGCATATTTTTTGATAAAATACAAATATGTATGAAAACTATATGAAAGAATGTTTTAATCTCGCAAAAAAAGGACTTGGAAAGACTTCTCCAAATCCGATGGTAGGATGTGTCGTTCTTGATAAAAACGGAAATAAAATATCTGAAGGCTATCACGCAAAATACGGTGAAAATCATGCCGAAAGAGATGCTCTTTTAAAACTAAAAAATGGTGAAGAAGAAAACGGGACAATAATAGTAAGTTTAGAACCATGCTCTCATTACGGAAAAACCCCGCCTTGTGTTGATTTGATAATAGAAAGAAAAATCAAACGTGTTGTTTTTGCAATGAAAGATCCAAATCCTGTCGTATCAAGTATTCAAAAACTTCAAGATAATGGTATTGAAGTTATATACGGGGTTTTAGAAGACGAAGCCAAAGAATTAAATGAAATATTTATAACAAATATGACCGAAAAAAGACCTTTTGTTGCACTAAAAACGGCAACAACAATTGACGGAAAGATATCAACAAAAACAGGTAATTCAAAATGGATAACGTCTGTTCAAGCAAGAAATAAAGGACACGAATTAAGAAATATTTATGATGCTGTTTTAACTACATCATCTACTGTTTTAGCAGATAATCCTAATTTTGATAATAAATTAAAAATTTTAGTTGACAGAACTCTAAAAGTCGATTTTGATAAAAACTTTTTTAAAACAGGAAAAATAATAATCGTTCACGACAAAAAATTTATACCAAAAAAGTTTGAGGATAACGTTGAATATTTACCATGTTCTGGAATTAATGAGAAAATAAATATTAATGAACTTATGCAAAAGCTTTTTGAAAAAAATATAATGAGTATTTTCGTAGAAACAGGTGGAACATTTAACGGCTCAATGATTGAATCCGGATTAGTTGATAAAATTTATCATTTTATTGCACCAAAAATTTTAGGTGATAATAGCGGAAAATCAGCTTTTGACGGAAGAAATATAACAGAAATATCAAATTGTATAAATTATAAAATACAAAATATTGAAAGAATCGAAGAAGATATATTAATTACATACAAAAAAGCAGCCGAATAAATCAGCCGCTTTTTATATTTACAATCAATTATTATAAATTCATAGCTTTTAAAATTTCATCAATATTAGCATCTGTCTTTGCAACATCTGCTTGAGAATATTTAATAGCGCTATCAGGATCTTTTAAGCCGTTACCTGTTAAAATACAAGCGATTTTTGAACCTTCTTCAACAAGACCTTCTTTAACAGCTTGAATTAATCCTGCAACAGAAGCTGCACTTGCAGGTTCGCACAAAATACCTTCTGTTGAAGCTATTAATTTGTAAGCTTCAACAATTTTTTCATCATTTACGCAGCCAATTTTTCCGCCTGATTTATCTCTGGCATTTTCAGCTTGTTTCCAGCTTGCAGGGTTTCCTATTCTTATTGCTGTTGCAATTGTTTCAGGCTTCATAATTCTTTCTCCTCTAACAATTGCTGCAGCGCCCTCTGCTTCATAACCCATCATTTTCGGTAATTTTGTATTTAATTTTTGAGCGTAATACTCTTCATAACCTTTCCAATATGCAGTAATATTACCTGCATTTCCTACCGGTATAAAATGATAATCAGGCGCATCTCCTAAAGCATCAGATATTTCAAAAGCACCTGTTTTTTGACCTTCTATTCTGTACGGATTTACTGAATTTACAAGAGTAATTGGATGCTTATCCGAAATTTCTCTTACAAACTCAAGAGCTTCATCAAAATTACCTTTTATAGCAATAATTTCAGCGCCATACATCATCGCTTGCGATAATTTTCCAAGTGCAATATATCCGTCAGGAATTAAAACATAAGTTTTTAAACCTGCTTTAGCACCGTAAGCAGCCGCAGCAGCACTGGTATTTCCTGTTGAAGCACAAATAATAGCATTGGAACCTGCTTCTTTTGCTTTTGTAACAGCCATTGTCATACCACGGTCTTTAAAACTTCCAGTTGGATTTGAACCTTCAAATTTTAAATAAACTTCTGCTTTTATACCTATTGCTTTTGCTAAATTATCAGCCTTTATAAACGGAGTATTACCTTCGTTTAAAGTTACAATTTCTGTTTTTTCACTTACAGGAAGATATTTTCTGTATTTATCTATTAATCCTTTATACATCATTTGCCACCCTTATCATACTGTTTAATTTATTTATACAACCTTCTTTTTGAAGTAAATCTATTACTTCTAAAATATCCTTTTCTTTACAAAGCTCGGTAATAATTATGATATTTGCGGTATTGTCATCAGAAACACCTTTTTGCAATACACTTGCCAAGCTTATGCCTTTATCTGCACAAATCAAACCTAATTTACCGATTACACCGACTTTATTAGATACTGTTAAAGATAAATAATACTTGTTAACGGTATCTAAAATATTAGTAACTTTAACTGAAGATGAATGATTACATCTCATCATAGGAAGAATATAGTCAGTAGTTCCGATTTCATGTGATAAAACAATTATATCACCGGCAACAGAACTTGCCGTTGGAAATTCTCCTGCCCCCGGACCAGAAAGTGTAACTTGTCCTATAGGGAAACCAGTTATGGTAACTGCATTTGTAACATAATCGATATGAGCAAGAGTTGTACTTTTACTTACAAACATAGGATGAACTCTTACATCTGCAGTATTTTCGTCAGTAAGCTCAGCATGTGCTATCAATTTTATTTTATACCCTAATTCGTTAGCATATTTAATATCGTCAGCAGTAACCTTACTTATTCCTTCTCTATAAATATCATTTATTTTTATTCTTTTGTTTAAAGAAATAGTTGCCAAAGTTGCCAATTTATATGCAGCATCAAAACCTTCAACATCTGCTGTTGGATCAGCTTCTGCATAACCCAAATTTTGAGCTTCTTTTAATACATCATCATATGATGCATGTTTCATATCCATATTTGTCAAAATATAATTTGTTGTTCCGTTTAAAATAGCTTCTATTTTACTGATTTTATTAGCGGCAAGAATAGTCTTTATAGGCATAATAAGAGGAATACCACCTGCAATAGCGCCTTCATACAAAATAACTTTATTATTTTTTTCAGCTAAATCAAATAATTCTTCACCGTGCTTTGCTAACAATTCTTTATTTGCAGTAACAACATGTTTTCCATTTAAAATAGCTGTCGTAATAAGAGTTTTTGCAGGCTCAACACCACCTATTAACTCAACAATTACATCAATAGATTTATCATTAACAATACTCATTGCATCTGTAGTTAGCAGATTTTTATCTAAATTTTCAATATTACGAGGTTTATTTATATCTCTTACAGCAATTTTAACAATTTCAATATTGTCAAAATCTTGCAAGGTCTTAAAAACGCCACTTGCAACAGTACCTAAACCTATCATACCTATTTTTATTTTGCTCATAAATACCCTTCGCACTAAATGTAAATACAATCCTAGTTAATAATACAATAATTTTGCGCAAAAAAAAACCCTTTTTAAAAAAGGGTCTGGAATTTTGTTTCAATTCCTCGTGTGTAGAAGGTTAGTGTGTGTGGTAGGTTAGTGTGTGTGTTTAAAAA
>CACZSH010000008.1 GCA_902783785.1 uncultured bacterium
ATCTAATGAAGACGAATTAGTTGCATTGGATGAAGCAGATGATTATATAAATGAAGATTATGTTAATCATACACAATCTAATGAAGAAGAATTAGTTGCATTAGATAAAGCAGATGATTATATAAATGAAGATTATGTTAATCATACACAATCTGAAGATGAAGAATTAGTTGCATTGGATGAAGCAGACGATTATGTAAACGAAGATTATGTTAATCATACACAATCTGAAGATGAAGAATTAGTTGCATTGGATGAAGCAAACGATTATGTAAACGAAGATTTTGTAAATCATGTGCAATCAGACGAAGAGGGCATTGTTACGTCTGATGAGACCGGTGATTATAAAAATGATGATTTTGCTGACGATTCTAAACTTGATACGGATGATATTATTGGCTTAGATGATATAAACAGTCATCCTTCTGATTATAATAAGTCTAATGATGCTGAAGAGGATGATTTAATTATTCCTGCTGATGAGGATTTGTCTCTTGATTTTGATGAGGATTTTTCAGGAGATATGGATTTACCTGATTTAGATGGCTTTTCTGTAGATGATTCTGCGACAAATTCAAATATATCTAATGAAAGTTTTGAAAATGAACATCTTATTTCTGATGGTGAGGATTCATTAGTACAAGTTCAAAAACAAAATTTCGAACAGCCTGTCCAAGCTTCTTCTGTTCCATCTCAAAAAGAAATTAAACCTTTTGAAGATGATGATGAAGATATTGGCGATTTGCCTGTATTGAAAATTGTCAAAGAATCAGAAGATACTTATAAAAAGAAACTTTATAAAACTCCTAAAATTGATGATATTGATATGGAAAATGTCAATTTAGATGATTTTGATGATTATGAATCAGAAGATAAAGAAGAAAATGAAAAACAAACTCAAGAAATTGATGAAATGATGTCTGATTTGGATAGCCTTCTTAATAGTGAAAATATTTCTCTTGAAGGTGTTGAAGATATTTTAACGGATGAAGACTTGAATGAAAGTTTAAGACAACTAGAAGAGGAAGAAAATCTAAAAAGACAACAAGAGGAAGAAGTTTTAAAAGCTCAGCAAGAAGCACAAGCTGAATTTGATAAACAATTTGAAGAAGATAATCAGGAAACTGTCTATAGTGAAGAACAATATCAAGAATCTTCTGAGGCTGAAAATGTAAATTCTGAAAATGAACAAGGAAATGCTGACTCTTCAAGTATGAGTTTGGATGACTTTTTAAATTCATCTTCATTCAATGATATGAGTACAAATGATGAGAATAGTGATAATATTGATAACAAACAAGGATTAAATGATATATATAAGGATGAAAGTATATTATCGCAACAGTCTATAGCAGATGACAATCCTGAAAGATTATTGACAGATGAGGCAACAATGGTAGATAATTCTGCAAATTTATATGATGAGCAATCAATTGATACAGAATCAATAAAACCAAAACCAAAATCAAGAGCTCCGCAACTCGCAGTTGTATTAGTTGTTTTAATGTGTGCTTGTGTTTATGTGAATAAAGATATTATTATGGATAATTTTAATATATCTTTCCCTAAAAAAGCAGAAGAAGAACCTGTCCCTGAATTTGATTTAAATAGTTTAAAAGAACCTCAGCCGGTTTCTCCGGATGCTGAACAAGTTCCTGTAGAAACACAACAAACGGAAGAAAATCCTATTCCTTCTCTTCCTCAGCCTACAGATATGCCGGATACACCGCCGGCTCCTGTTGCAGCTTCTGCTCCTGATGCACCTCAAACACCTTCTCATGTTCCTCAAAATACTTCTAATAAAATTACTAAGCTATCTTGGGAAGTTCCTGAAAATTTGGCTAATAATGATAAAATTAGACGTTATCTTCAAATCGCAGGTAGAACATTGAAGTTGTCTTTGCAAAATGATTTGTTGGTTGCTACAGAATTACCGTTTTCTAATAAAATTATGTTAGATTTAAAGATTGTGCCATCAGGGAATCTTGTCTCTTCTGATTTTATTATTTCAAGTGGTTCTAAACAAATTGATAATATTGTGTTACAAAGTGTTAAAGATACTTTAAAATACGTCAGACCACCTTTAGGCGAAATTCAGTCACCGAATTCTAATATTACACTTATTATTAATTTTTAGATTGTGTTATTATATTCTTGTGAATATTTTGCTTAGTTGAGAGTTTTAAGTTGGAATTATCACAAGAACATATCGAATTATTGGAAAAATTTATTAAATCCGATAGAAAATTTGTCGGTAATGAGGATTTGTATGAAGATTTTTTTGCGGAATCCTCTAAGCGTGCTGTCTCGTTATTAGATACAATTACAGACACATCTGCTACTGTTCCGTATTTAAAAAAAATTGTGTCAACTTCAATTATTCTTGTATTGAAAAATCAAGGCCGTGTTAGAAGAACTCATGATAATTTTGTTTCTACGAATGAAATCAGTTTAGATGCTAATTATCCTTCCAATAATAAAAATTTTCAGAATACACTTGTAAATTATTCTTTTATAGATATTTCGCCTACTCCTGAAGAAGTTGTTATTCAAAAAGATATTTTGCAAAGAGTTTATGATGCTGTTGTTGTCGCTCATAGTGCTAATATATCAAAGCAGTTTTTAGATTTATATGATTTAAGATATGTTCAATGTAAAAAACAGTCTGAGATTGCTAAAATTTTAAATTTATCCCAATCAGAAGTCTCTAAGCGATTGTTTGAATTGATGGAGCAAGTTAAACTTGCATTAGGTAATTAGGTGAAGGGTTATTTATGATTTGTCCGAAATGTAAAAAAGAAATACCTCCTAATACTATTAATTGTCCACATTGTAGTACAAAAATCGGTACTATATGTAAAAAATGTGATACGTATAATTTTATTTATAATAAAGCTTGTATTGAATGTGGCACAGAATTATTAAGATTTTGTCCTGAATGTAAAGCTGCAAATTTCCCTACAGCTAAAGTATGTAGAAAATGCGGTTTTGATTTTGAAAAAATTAAAAATAAATCTAGTATAAATTCTAATATTTCCGATAAAAATTCTGAAAATAATTCATCTAATGTTGGTTTGCCGAAACAGTTTGTTGTTCCTCATATGAGTAACAATAGTAATAGTTCTGACAATGGCGAGATCAAAAATTCAAAACTTAAAACTTCATTTGAGCTTCCTGCTGTTGCAAAATCAGAGGATGATTTATTTTCTCCTGTGAAAAAATTTATTGATAATTCTCGAAAACCTGTTGTAAATACTAGAAGAACTCTTGAAAGTAAAGCTAAAGATAAGAAAAAATTAAAACTATCTGCAAATAAAAAGAGTATTAATTATGAATTGCAGTATCAGTTGGACATGTTACAAAAGCAGTTATCAGGTTTACAAGATAGTCTTGAAAATTTACCATATCAATTGGGGCAAGCTGAATCTCTGGAAAATGCAGAGATGAAGATTCGAAATAAAGAGGCTTCAAAGAAAAATGCTTCTGATGATAATAAACGAAATACAACCGTTGTAAGACCAAAACAGAGAATTTCTTTTAAAGATAAAATTGAAAAGAAAATTATAGATAAGAAAAAATTAGCTCATCAAAAAAATAATTCTAAATTAAAAAAAGGAATTTTGCCTCTTAAGCAAAATAAATTGCCAAATAGACATAATACAGAAACCGTTCCTTTTAAAAAATTTCCGGAAATTAGATTAAAATTGTCTAAACCGAAAGAGGAGGTTAAACAAGATTCTACTATTAATGTTAAATATACTCCAAGCTTGTTTACACAACAAAGTGCAAAAAGTGTATTAATAAATTTAATTTTAAATACTGATGTTAAAGTAATAGGTTTAAATGGTATTCATGGCATTGGTAAAAATATTGTTTTAAAAGCAACAATGAATGAATTGAAAGATAATCAAATTGTTTGGCTTATTGGTAAAGGCGGACCTTCTGTTCAAAATACTCCTTTTGGTTTATTTCAAGATATTCTTTTAAATTTCTTTAATTTACCAAACTTTTGTGTTGATATTGAACAATTAAAAAAAGAGTCGTTTACTTTCTTCAAGCAAGAGTTTTCATCTCTTTCTGTTTCTGAGATTTCAGATTTGATGAATTTCTTGTATCCTCAAAATGTTGATTATTATGAAAATATTTTTAAAAACAAGATTAGAACTTTTACTTTATTGAAAAAAGTATTTGAAATTATTTGTTCAAGAGTTAAAACAGTATTTGTCGTTGATAACCTTGAATATATTGATGCTACATCTTTTGAATTTTTGAAAATACTTATTTCATCGGAATTTAATGTTAATACTGTAAAATTTTTAGTTCTTTTTTCTGATGATAAATCTATAAAAAATTATTTATATTCAAAGGATTTAAAAGATTCTGATTATACGGATATTTCGTTAGTTCCTTTCAATGATAGCCAGACAGAAACTTTTATTGATGGGTATAGTCCTATTTTTGCTACTATCACTCAAAAAATGAGAGAGACTATTCAAAATGTTTCTGAAGGTAATCCAGCTTATATTGAACAAATTTTAAATTTGATGATTGATACAAGTAGAAATTATATTACTTTTACTTTACCGGGAACTTTTGAAGAGATTGTAAGAGCACGTTTAAATATTCTTAAAAAAGAAAATATTATGTGTTACGAACTTCTTTTAGCTTCTGCTACGCTTGGTTTAAAGTTTTATCCTGTTATTCTTAATCAATTGTTTAAAATTGATGACAGAACTTTTGTTGATTTATTCGGAAGTTTGATAAGACTAAATTATATTTCACCAATTAATGAAATTTCTTATGAATTTAAAAATGTTCGATTGTGGAAAACAATTTTAGATATTGCTAAAAATGAAAGAGCATTTTTGAATTTGAATAAAAAATTATTTGCGATTTTATCTGATTTTAATTTGTCATCTCATACTTTGCTGGCGCAAATGGCGTTAAATATTCATCAAAAACTGCCGGCTCTTAATATTTGGTCTGATTTAGTGAAAATTTCGTCCTATATTGGTGATGTGAATATGTATATTAAAGCACAGCAAATGTCTTTAATATTAGTAAAAAATATTCAAGGTGCAAATAGTTCTCTTATTATCAATAATATTAACGAACGTTTAGGTAAGATTTTATCATATTCAAAACCGGATCTTGCTATTCAGTATTTAAATAAAGCTATTGAAACAGTTGTTAAGCTGGATGATCCTCTAAAAATATTTGAGTTAAATGCTTATTTACTTGATTGTCATAATAAATTAAATAATTATTATGAGATTATAAAATGTGTTAATTTTGCGGTTTATAATGTTGATGATTCTCATGAACTCGAAATTGCAATGTTAAAATCTCGAAAGTTATATTCTTTATTGAGAATTGGAAATTATACGGAATTGATTGAGCTTATTGATTCTGAAATTATGCCTGTATTAGAAAAATATTTAGATACTGCTCAGCCTCATGAAGTAATTTCAATTAAAGATTTATTTTCAACTTGGTTAAAAACTTATTTGATTTGGGCAGAAGCACTTTGTTTGCAAGGTAATAATAGGGTATTTAGCGTTGTTGAAACTATTTTTGAAATTTTATTAAAAAATAAAGTATCTGATAAATTGTATATTGCTAAGTTAAAGCTTATTTTGGCTATGGCATATTCTATCAGAGGCAATAGTGAAGAATCAGAAAAGGTTATTGGAGAAGTTTCTGAATCCAATCCGGATGAAATTTTAGATGACGCGTCTATTATTCGTATGAATTTAATTCATATTCTAAATCTTATTTTTAGTGGTAAATTTGATGGCTTGCAAGAAGATTTGTTTAATCTTGTGTCTTTTGTTAATAATGTTGATGATAAGATTACTAAAAATATTTTAAAAGCTCTGTTAGGTAAAGTTTTAAAAGAAGATAAAAAATATAAAAAGGCGTTAGCTATATACTCAGAACAAGTTTCATATTTTGCAAAAGAAAAAAATGCGTTAGGTGTTTTATTATGTTGGTATTTAATTGCAGAAGTAACATTGATAACTGATGGACCTAAAAAATCTCTTGATTTTGCCTTAAAAGCGTTGGATATTGCACAAAGTCCTAAAATTCAAAATTTCTATTTTATTATTGCTTTAAATAAAATTATTGCAAGAGATTATTTGGTTTTAGGTGATTTAGATAGTGCTCGTATTTATATTGAAAGTGCAATTGGTGTTGCTCGTCAATTTGATTTGTTGGATTTGTTATGTGAGTTATATATGTTATATGGCAGATATTTGCATGAAATGATTAGTACGAGTGAAAAGAATGCACGAGATTATGCAGTAAGCTCATTTAGAATGTATGATAAAGCTTATAACCTAGCTCATAAAATAAACAATTTAATTGTCGCAAACACTGTTATAAAAGCTAATGCAGAGTTAAGACGTGATTGTCAAAAATTGGGTATTGAACTTTAAGAATTTTATTCAATAGGAAGTGTTATTATAAAGCACGCCCCTTTATTTTTCTCACTATCAACTGTTATTTTACCGTTTAAAAGTTTTAAAAATTCGCTTGTAATTGTTAAACCAAGTCCTGTTGAAGATTCTTTTTGAAGGTTTGTATCTTTTATTTGTACAAATTTTTTAAATATTTTTTTCTGATTTTTCTTTTCTATACCAATTCCGTTATCTTTTACGATTAGTCGTAAATTTGATGATTTTTTGTCTTTCTTTATTTCAATAATTATTTTATCTTTAGTGAATTTAATGGCATTACTTAGTAAGTTAAATAATATTTGTTTAATTTTCTGGTAATCAGTATTAATATCAATATTTTCAATGTTTTGAGTAAGTGTTATATTTTTTTCTTTAAATAGCGGATATAGAATTGTTATAACTTCATTTAGTGCTTGAGTTATATCAAAATGCTGTTTCACTATTTGATTGGAGCCATTTTCTAATTTTGAAATATCAAGTAATTCATTTATCATTTCCAAAAGATGTAGAGAAGATATTTGAATATTATTTATGTATTTTATTTGTGTTTGGTTGAGTTCACCGGTTTTTGGGTTTGTTAATAACTCAGAAAATCCCAAAATAGAATTTAGCGGGGTTCTTAATTCGTGTGAGATATTTGATATAAAATCAGTTTTAAATCTTTCTTCATTTTTTGCGTTTAAAACAGCTTTTGAAAGAGCATTTATTTGTGTGTTAATTACTTCTGTTAATTCTTTGTCTTTTATTTTATAACTGAGTATTTTTGTTAAAGCTTTTAAAATAGTTTTGTCATCTTTAGAAAATCGATATTTTTCAAACAAAATGATCCCATAAACTGCACCTTTTACATTCAAATAGGTTATGTAGTGATTTTTATTTGATATAATATCTAATTGTTTAACTTTTTCATTAAATAAATCTTTTGATATTTTTGTATTAATTTTTATAGTAGTATGAGTACTTGGATATTTTTCTTCAAGTACATTTGGAGAAAGAAAATATACTTTTATATTTTCTATATTTAAATAAGACGATATATTATCAAATAAATTTTTTGATAATATATCGTCTACTTCAATAATATTATTAAATATTTCAATAAAATGTTCTAACTTATTTTTTATCGGCATTTTCTACATATCCGATGTACGGTAAATTTCTATAGAATCCTAAATAATCAAGTCCGTAACCTACTACAAATTTGTTGTCAATAACAAAGCCGTGATAATCTGCATCAACATCAGTTTGTCTTGAAACTTTTTTATCAAGTAAAGAACAGAATTTTGTTGACTTTGTTTTGAAATTTAAATCAATAAAATCGAGCAAAAACTTTGCAGTTAAACCTGTATCAATTATATCTTCAACAATTAAGACATTTTTTCCGTTCAAATCCGGTAAAGATATATCAACAGCATTTACTTTACCTGTTGATTTAAAACCATGTCCATAGCTTGATAATCTTATAAATTCCATACAGACAGGCATTGTAAGATGTTTAGATAAATCTATTGCAAAGAACACAGAACCTTTAAGAACAGATATCAAATAAACATCTTCTCCTTTGTAAAAATCATTTAGTTCTTCTGCAAGTTCCTTTATTCTATTTTGTAGTTCTTCTTCCGTAAATAATGGTTTTAAATCTTTTACTTGTAAATCTAACATCCTTTTTATATTCCTTCCTCTCTTTCATATAAGGATAACACATAATTAGGCTTTGATACAACCTTGATTTTGTCATTTAATCCATACGGTGGAGCCCAAAGTATTTCATTTTCTTTGCATAAAAATATTAAATTATCTTTTTCGTGTTGTTTCACTTTTTTTTCATTTAAGTACTTTTTTAATTTCTGTGTTCCTTTTAAACCCAATGGCTGAATAATGTCCCCTTCTTCTCTTGTTCTGAGCGTAAAATTTAAAGGCTCTTTTATTTCAACATAAGCTTTCATTTCGCTGTCATTCGGAAAGATTTTAGGTGTATCTCCTTCGCATTTTTCTATTTTAAAAATAAATTTACCAAGTTTGTATTCACCTTCTTTATTTATATTAACTTTTTCTTTTACTTTTTCAACTTTTTTAATTATTTCTATTGAAGTTTTTGATACAAATAGCCATAAATTAGTTGTCAAAGAAGTTTTAGAACCGCATTGTTTATCTTTATTATTTTCTATAAATTCTAAAACCTCATTTATTCTTTTTAAATCGTAATCAATATTGCTTCTTGTATATATATTTAATAAAATTCGTTTTTGTATAGCTGAAGACAATTTTGTAAATTTATCTGTAATTATTATATTATTTTTGGTTATTTTTTTTTCAATTTTATTTATTAATTCTTCTAAAAGATTTTCTTCATCTTCTGCTAAAACTGACAGATTATAAACTGCATCCTGATATTTTGAATTTATTTTATCAAATTTAGGTAAAATTTCATTTCTTATATAATTTCTGTTGTAATTATTATCAAAATTAGTAGAATCCGTAACGTATTCAAGATTATTTTTTTTACAGTAATTTTCTATTTCTTCCCTTGATATTGATATAAGAGGTCTGATATAACAGTCCCTTCTTTCTCTAATAGAGCTTAAACCTTTTATTCCTGTTCCTTTTATTATTCTGTAAATTAGCGTTTCAATTTTGTCATTTTTATTATGTGCAAGCAATATTGCATCAGCATGTATATCTTTTTTGCACTGTTCAAAAAATTTGTATCTCAATTCTCTTGCATTAGTTTCAGTTTGTTTTTCATCTTTTGAAAGGGTTTTTGTAATAATTTTAAGATTTCTTTCATTTGCATAATTTATGCAAAATTCCATATCGGATACTGAATGTTCTCCTCTCCAGTTGTGGTTTAAGTGGCATAAGATTAGTTCAAATCCATATTTTTTTGACAATTGATAAACTATATCAGAAAGGCAAACAGAATCTGCTCCACCAGATAGTCCGATTAGCAAAATATTGTTTTTATTTGTAAGATTATATTTATTTAAAGTGCTTTCTACAATATCTAACATGAATGCTTATTTATTTCATTAATAATACCTTGCTTGATTTCAACTGCATCTGCACCTAAATGTTCTAGCGTTTTCATTGCAACTGAGTCAGGTATCATGGTTATTGCTTGTAATAGGTGGTGAGCTTCTATTCTTTTTTTATTTTCTTTTTTTGCTGCAGTCCAAGCCAGTTCAAGAATTTTCTTTGCATTATCTGTAAATGTTACTTCACTTTCTGTGTAATCATTTCCATAACCAACGTAGTTTTCTACCGTTAATCGGACATCTTTTATTGTTATTTCCAGTTCACTCAAAACTTTTGCGGCTATATTTGATGCTTCTCCTAAAATTCCTATTAAAAACATTTCAGTTCCAACTACTGTTTTTCCAAGTCTGTGTGCTTCTTGTTTAGCAAGTTTCATTATTGTTAAACCTTCGCTCATAGATTTTTCAATAGGTTTTAAAATATCTTCTTTTAATTTATTTTCAGATATATTTAATTTTTTGAATATATCATAGGCTATACCTTTTTTTAATTTTAGCATTCCAAGTATAACGTGTTCTGGGGTTACTTCTGATGAACCTAATTCCTTTGCGATTTGAAGTGCACTATTCATTATTATAAAGGCATTAGGAGTAAACACGATTTGTTGGCCTTCAAATTCAGATTGTCTCTCAGGTATTTTATTTAGCTCTTCTTCAAATAATTCTGATGTTATACCATTATTTTCCAAAATTTTTGTTAATTCTGAATTTTTATCTTCTAGTATGGCTGATATTATTTGGTCTGTACCTAAAATTTCAAATTTTGATGAGTGTAATTTATTTACGGCTCTTTCAAATATTTTTGATGCTGTATCTCCGTCAAAAAGTCTTTCGGCTGTTCTATATTTTTGTTCTTCAACTGTTAATTCATATTTTTCAGGGTGTTCTAATTTTTTTATTTTCTTTTGTACCAGTCTTTTTAATAAATCTTTCGCTTGTTCTGTATTAAAATTAAACTTGTCAAGAATTCTGCCTATGTATGAATTTTTGTTGTCCAAAGCTGCAAGAAAAATATGTTCATATAGTACAAATTTATTATTTGATAATGTCGCTAACTCAAGTGCATATTTTAATAAATTTCTTGATGATTCACTGAATTGCGGATTTTGTTTTGTGTTTGTTGCTTTTTCAAAACGTAATTTTTCTTCTGTAGCTTTATAAAATTTTTCATAGTCTATGTTATACATTTTAAAAATTTTTAGGGAAATTCCCCTAGACTCTTTTATTATTGCCAAAAAAATGTGTTCTGGCTGAATTAAAGAATGGTTCATTCTTTTAGCTTCTTTTTGAGCCAGTGTTACTACGTTTATTGCTTTTTCTGTATATTTTTCGAACAATTTTCCCTCTTTTTAATTTTATTATATTGTAAGTATGTTATGCTATTTTATTGATATAAAATTAATCTTCTTCATCAAAACTTTCAATATATTCTGATACTCTATCAAATTCTTCATCATCATCAATTGTTTCAAAAGAATATCCGTCTGCTTCTTGTATTAATCGCATTAGAACTATTTCGTTATCGTTTTCTTCTTTATCTTTTTCATCTCCAGGTAATAAAAGGGCATATTCTTTATCTTCGAATTGAATAATATCAAATAATTCAAATTTAATTAAGTTTCCGTTTTCATCTATTGTTTCAACAATACTTTTTTCTTCATCTTTTGACATTTTATTCTCACTTTCTTTTTTTTTATTTATTCAAATATTGTTCTAGTATAATACAAGCACTTTCCATATCAACAAGTCCTTTTTCTTTTTTAAAATCAATTTTCTTTTCTCTTAAATTTTCTTCTGCATTTTCACTTGTTAATCTTTCGTCTTCCATTATAACTTTGTAATCTGATTTTAATTTATTTGCAAATTCTAAGCAATCATCTGCTTGATGGCCTTGTGTTCCATCCATGTTTATTGGTAATCCTACTACTATTGTTTTAACATTGTTTTCTTTTGCAATTTTTTGTATTGTATCAAGTGCTTCTTGTTCAGGCTTTCGTGAAATATAGGAATGGGGAATGGCTATAACATGTAAATAATCACTTAGTGCTATACCTATTCTTTTTGTTCCTACATCTAAAGCCATTACTTTATTCATTTTATTCTTGAATCCATGCTTGTTCTATTTTAGCTATAACTTTTTCTGCTTGTTCTTTAGTTATCGTTATTTCGTCTTCGTAAGCAGTATTTCTTCTAAACAAATTTGCTGTTTTTTTCGTTTCATCAAGTTTAAATTTTATTGATACATAATATTCGTATATGCTTTTTCTTATTATGTTTTTGAATAGTTCTTGTTTTGCATCTTCGTCAAAATACAATGAATAGAATAAGTTACCCAAAACTTTTTCGCTTGCGAGATATTTTAGGTACGCTGTATTCATTATTCGTTTTGACCAAACTTTTTCTTCATCTTTATCTATTAGATTTTTTAGTTCTTTTTCTATTTCCTCATCTAAGTCTATATCATAGTTATTGTTTCTGAAATTACTATTTAACTTTTCTGTGAAATCATAAAATTTTACTGAAAAATCTGTATCTATAAACCATTTTTGAGTTTCTTCGCATAGACAAATTGTCTTGATATTATCTTGTGTCAATTTTGTTTTTGTGTACTTATCTTCAAGTAAATATTCAATAGGTACCGGCTCAGTTGGAATATCATGTAGTAAATTTCTCCAGCATATATATTCATATGACATCAATTCCCCATGTTTATGAACAGTTTCTTCTGCTTTCATTAATAATGTTTTTAGTACTGTATGATTTATAAATACAGGTAGTTCGTTTCCGTAAAATCTGTCTACGATTCTTTCAAATTCTTGTTTTGAAATTTGATTGAATCCAAAACAATCTACGATCCCCCATTTATCACTTACAACTGTAGCTACTATCTGAATAGTTTCATCTTCTCTTTCTCTTGAAAAAATTAAAGACTGATTGCCATGACCATCCGGATAGCTTGTGTATGATTCATATGGCTTAGATTCTGATAATACGTTTTTGTAAAAATCAATTGTATTATCTTCTCTTACTCCGGCAAGCTTTAGTGCTGAGATATTTCTCTTTATAGCCGGTAGAAATTCTTCATCTGCAAATTCTTTTGCTTCTAATAGAGCATGTAATGCTAACTGTGATTTTGATTGACCTAATTCTTCAAGTGCTATTTGTGCAACTCTTGAACTCGGATCGTGTAAAAATACAGGTATTAAAATATTTGCAAGTGCATCATTTGAATAATCTTCAGCCAATGATTGCACAAGTGTTTTCTTATCGCTATCTTGTAATGAATATAGAAAATCTAAAAAATCTATTTGAGCTTCAGGATTCATTATTGCTACATGCAATAATTCTTTTGTGTCTGCATCAATAACGTCATCCGGAGATTCAAAATATTCATCTATATTTTCATAATCAATTTTATTTCCTAAATCTTTCAAAAGATTTAATACAACAGTTTTTGAATAATCGGAAACTGTTGGACTTTTTAACGTATTCCATAAAGCATTTTCTAATTGGTCCATATCGCAAAGTCTCAGTAAAAGGAAACAATGGATATATGCTTTTTGTTCATTTGTTTTTACCAATTCTCTCATTAATGTGTCAAGAATTGCTTTTTTATCATCTTGATGATCTAAAATATACAAGATATCGTCAACTTTTGATGCATCCTGAAGTGATTGTAAATTTTTGATTGCAGTTAAAATTTCTGCCTTGAGTTGAATTTTGTTTAATTGTTCTACATTATTAGGCATTAGTTGTTACCCCTCCACATTGCATCAAGAAGTCTTTGTGCTTCTGGTGATAAATTTCTGTCGTTCATTATTAAATATTGTACTGCTATCATCACACAATCTGAACAAATATTTACGCCCGGACCTTTTACCATTTTTAATACTTGTGTATTTGGTCTTCCGCAAAAACTACAGTAAGTAAGCTCAGGTGCTTTTATTTCTTCTTCCTTGTGTGAAGTTTCATCTTTTATTTTTTTTGTATTTCGTTTTCCAAGTTTTACTACTTTTTCTTCTGACATTTATTATTTCCTTTATTGTTATTATAATTGTATATTAAACTTTAAATTATTGCCAAATTTTTTAATTTAATTTAAAATTAACTTAACATGGTTTGAATATTTAAATTTGTGTGAGGAATTTGTGTAATGAAAAAATTTTTATTTATAATTTCAATTTTGTGTATTTCGTTGTTTTCTACTGCTTGTGTTAATAATTTAGCGGTGCAAGAACTAAATAATAAAGCAAAAGTTTTTATGGATAAAGGTGATTATGAAAATGCAATAAGTAGATTGCAAGCAAGTGTTGATTTAGATGATTCTATCTTCGAAACACAGTATAATTTGGGTGTGGCTTATACGTATGCTGACAAGTATAATGAAGCTATTGAAACTTTTAATAAAGCAATTACTTTAAAACCTAATATGGCTGAAACATTTTATTCTTTAGGAATAGCACAAGAAAATTTTGCAATCGATATTGTAAAGGGGCTGATAAAAGCCGATGGAAAGCCTTTTACAGCTGAAGAAATTGCTGAAGCTTCTGCTGAAGATAAACCTGTTTTATCTGATGAAGATATTGAGAAGATTAAGCTTTTGTATAATAATGCAATTCAATCTTATGAAACATATCTTCAAAAAGCAGGAACTCCTAAAGACAAGGATAATGTTGAAGCTAAAATTTCTAATATTAAGGTAGAACTGGAAAAAATTGAAAATCCTAATTTATCTGAAAGTGGTGATTCCAGCTCTTATAATCAAACTATTACTGTTGAATAAGTTTTTATGTTTACATCTCCCGGTGAAATCTGTTTTTCTGTATTTGGGCTTGATATATACTATTACGGTATTATCATGGGGGTTGCTGTTTTGGTAGGGTCAATGTTTTCAAACTATATAAGAAAACATGATGGTTATGATATATCAGAAAAAGATTTTTATGATATAGTTTTAGTTTCTTTAATTTTTGGGTTTCTTGGTGCAAGAATATACTACTGCTTGTTTAATTTTCAGTACTACGCCTCTCATTTGAACGATATTTTTAATTTTAGAGAAGGTGGTCTTTCCCTTCATGGCGGAATAATTTTTGCTGTTATTTTTGCTAGTGTTTTTGCTTATATAAAAAAACTACCTATTCTTAAGCTTTGTGATATTTTTGCGTTTGGTTTGATTCTCGCTCAAGCAATTGGAAGATGGGGTAATTTTTTTAATTCTGAAGCTTTTGGAAGACCTACAAACTTGTTTTGTAAATTATTTATACCAATTTCTAATAGACCATTTGAGTATATTGATTATCAATATTTTCATCCTGCTTTTTTGTATGAGTCGATATTGGATTTACTGATATTTTTTGTTTTGTTTTTTGTTATTCGTAAAATTGCAAAAAAATATCATGGTTTTATTTTTACTTCTTATTTATTTTTGTACTCAATAGCAAGAATTTTAGTTGAATCTGTTAGAATAGATAGTATTTTTTTTATTATGAATATTCCTCTACCTATATTTGTTTCTGTTTTGTTTATTTTTATATCTTTTATTATGTTTATTATCTTGTATAAGAAATATTTTAAAAGCTAGATAAGTTTTATTTAATGTGTTGAAATTTACCTTATAATTTTACATTTCTTTTTGGTATTATTTCACATTTTCCATAGCCTTTATATTTTGCTATATATGAGCGATTTGCATTAAGTACTTCTTCTCTGTCTATTGTTATTTCATTCGTTATTCTGTCAATTTTGTACAGTACATCTGTATAACCAAAAGAATATTTATATTTTATTTTGAATAACAAATATTCGTAGTTATAATCAACTACATTATCTACTTTTTTTACTTTTCCAAAGTGAACATATGATATAGTATTTTTATTATCATCATATTTTACGTGAATGTGTAAATTATGTGCTACAACATCAGGTTTTTTGAGATTATATTCGTCAAATTTACACTGCAAATCAACAGCTTTTGCTGTATTATTGATTAATAAAAATAAGATGAGAGAAAATAAAAGTTTTAAAATATTTTTCATCTTATACTAAATCTTCTTCTTGATTTTTTTCAGGCATTTCATCGTTGTTTTCTTCTTGTGGTTTTGGATTTATCGGTAATCTAAAACCAAAAGTAGAGCCTTCACCTTCTTTTGAATGAACAAAAACTTCTCCGCCATGATGTTTTTCTACTGAAATTTTTACCAAATGCAAACCTAAGCCTGTACCTTTTATAGAATGAGTTGCATTTTCAATTCTGAAAAATCTATCGAATATTTTCTTTTGATATTCTTCAGGTATACCAGGACCTTGGTCTTCTACCGAAACTTCAACAAAATCTCCGGTTCTAGCTCTTTCTGCTCTGATTTTTATTCTTGAACCGTCTGGAGAATATTTTATTGCATTTGATAAGATATTATTTATTACTCTGCTTATACTTTCATGATTTAAAGGTACTTCAGGTAAATCAGGTTCTTTCATTACTGATAAAGTAATCTTGTGTTCATGTGCCAAAATATCTAATTGGCTTACACATTCTTCGATTATATTAACGACATTTTCTTTTTTCTTTTCAAGTTTTATTTGTTGGCTTTGGTATCTTGAGAAATCAAGTATATCATTTACCATTCGGTTTAATCTTATTATTTCTTGATTCATTACACCGATAAATTCTTTTTGAGTATTAAAATCAAAATCGTTTCCGTAGTTATAAAGTGTATCTATATAGCTTCTTAAAACAGTAACAGGTGTTCTTAATTCGTGTGAAACATTCGATATAAAGTGATTTCTTAAGTTGTCCATTTCTATTTCTTTTGTTACGTCAATAAGAATTATTATGTAACCGACATAATCTTTATTTCTCGAAAACATCGGTGATATTACAGATTTTATAATACGTTTATCAACTTCTATATTAAATCCTAATGGTCTTTTTTCTATTATTTCAAGAGGAGTATCTTTAAATTGTTCAATCTTTTCTTTAAAGCACATTTCTCCGTTTGTATCGCAATATTGTTGAATTTTTGTTCCTAAAATTTCACTTTGTTCTGCTTCAAGTAATTTTCGGGCATGGTCATTTATAAGCACAATATTATCAAAATTATCGCAAACTACAACACCGTTTGCAATTCCCATCAAAACAGCTTCTAATTTGTTTTTTTCAAGAGTTAGTTGTTCAATATTTTGTTCTTCATATTGGTGCAATTTATTTGACATATCATTGAATGATTCAAATAATTCTTGAACTTCACTACTTGCATCGCTGTCTTCAAGTTTGTATCCAAATTCTCCTGAAGTTATCTTTTTTACACCGGTTAATATATGTCTTAATTCTTTTGAAATAAGCAAAGTATTAATAATAATGATAACCGCAAATGCTATCCACGTTATAATAAATACAACAAGCAAAGAAGCTCTTGTTGTACCTGAAATTTTATCTATTATGTTTCCTGATAATCCAATAGTTACAGAACCAACAACTTGGCTGCCGGAAATTGTCTTATTTACCATTGGAGAACTTACAGCGATAATTGAGCCTTCAAATTCTTTAGGAAAATCATTTTTACTTGAATAAATTATTTTTGATTTATTATCTTTAAATTCTATAAAAGCAATATCATCATTACTTTTTAGAATTGATACGGAATGAGTTCTAAGTGTATCATATTTATTTGTTTCAGGAATATCTTTTGTAACTTCAACGCTTTCAATAGCAAGGGTTTTAGCAATTATTTGCCCGAAACTTTTATAAGCAAGATTCATATTTTTTTGTATGGCATTAATTGATAGTATTGCTATCAATATAATGATTAATGTACATGCCAAAAATCCATACAGAATCAGGCGATTTTGTGAACTCATCGACGATTTCTTCATTCCCATACGAAAATTATAGCATGATACATTTTTTATAGCAAATAGCTTTTTATCGTTTATTTTCGCTATTTTCTCTACTTTTTGACTTTTCTGGATTTACTATTATTAATAAAGTATGATAGGAAAGTTGAAAACATTATTAAATATTAAAAAACCTAAGCAAGTACAAAAAACTTTGGATGAAAAAATTACTGATTTATTTGAGTCGTTGCAAGTTGATGCATTAGCAGTCTCTTTTGGTGATGATATTTTACCTTTTGCACAAAATATTGTTAATTGTATTGGTAAATTCCGTGTTGCTATGAAAGAAAAATCAGGATTTATAATTCCTCCTGTTAGGGTTATAAATGATAAAGATTGTCAAGAAAATGAAATACAAATTTTAGTAAGAGGTCATGTTGTATTCCAAGATTTTGCATTACCAACAAAGGATTATGTATTGGAAACAATTTTAAATAATCTTGCAAAAATTTCTACTAAAAATATTTCCGATATTTTTACGAACGAAATGACCGAAAAGTACATTGATTTGGTACAAAAAAATAATTCTTGGCTTATTTGGAATGTCATGAGAATTGTTCCTGTAACAGGCATAAAGCTAATTCTAGTTGATATTTTAAAAGCAGGTAAATCTATTAAGGATATAGTTTTTGTTTTTGAAAAAATATGTGAATATGCATCAGAAAATAAGGATTTTATGTCGACAAAAGATCCTTCCAAAATTGCTGAATGCATAAAAAAAGATTTAGTTTAATAAAATCTCTATTCTCCATTCAAAGACGATGCTTCTTCATTATCATTTGATGAAGTTGTATCGTCTTTCACTCCTTCATCTATTTTTAGAACTCTCGCTAAGGCTTTTTTATCGCCTTTTATTTTAAAATATTCTTCAAATTTTGGTGTTGTTCTTAAATTATAAGAACGTCCGTTCTTATCTTTTGTTTTTGAAATCATACCCATATCTACAAGTTCTTTTACGTGGTCATAAGCATTAGCTCCACGTAATTCTTTCAAGTATGATTGTCTGATAGGTTCTTTCAGCGCTATAACAGTTAATGTTTTTAGTACTGCAGGTTTCATTTCAGCAGGACAAAGTTTTTCAACTATATCCATATGTTCTTCTTTTACTTGTAAAATATATCCATTTTCATCGTCTATTTCTAGAGCCCCATCACGTGATGCATAGTCAAATATTAGTTCAACTAAAGCTTCTTCTGCTTTTTCTGTTTCAATACCTAATATCTCTGCAATTTCGTTTGCTTCTAAGGCTCTTGCCGTTGTAAACAATACGGCTTCTATTTTAGACTTCAGCTGCTCTTGTTCCATTTCCCTTTACCACATACAAATCTGAATAAAACTCTTCTTGTACCAATTCTATATCGCTGTCAACAGCCAAAAATAGCAATGCTAAATAAGCAACAACCTTGCTCATTCCTATGGATACAAGTTCATTTAATTCTATTTTATCTTTTTTATTAAATAATGTTTCTAATTTATTTTTTATATTATGAACAGAATCTTCTATAAAATTATCATGTTCTAGGTTTATTAAATCTGCAGGTGTTATATTAGCATAAGAACGTACTCTTCTTTTTGCACGTTCGTGTGCATTTTTTAATGCCAATTTTTTATCTAACATTTCGTAAAATTCAAGTTGTTTAATCAAGTCTTCCAAAGTAACGACTCTTTTTCTGTTTAATTTTACGCTTGTTCTTCTTTGCAATACCTCATCAATTGATATAACATTTGTTGTGTTATAACTATGAAAATCATCTTCCATTGATATATCATCATTAATTTCTAAATCATTTGACTCTTCGGGAAGCCACTCTATGATATCAAGTCCTTTAAGAATATTAGATTTTAATTTTAAAAGTATAGATGCAAATAAAAGTGTTCTTCCTGTAACCTTAAGGTTTTGAGATTTCGCCTCAAATGTTTGCATTAAATATTTATCTGCAATATCTACAATATCAATATTCCATGGATTAATTTTTCCGGATTTTGCCATATCAACTAGCATTTCAATCCCATCTACATGGATATCCTGTTCTAATTGTAGTGCTTCTGCTGTCATTTTTACTTATTCCTTTTCCTAATACGTTTTAATTAATCTTTTAATTTAATTCCTGATACTTTTGTTTTACCCTTTTCTTTTTGAGTAACACCTAATGTTCTATTAGCTGATTCTATCATAGGCGGACGATGACTAACTACTATAAATTGCGTATTTTCTGATTGTTTTTTCACTAATCCTGCCAATTTTTCTACATTTATATTATCTAAACTTGCATCAACTTCATCTAATGCATAAAATGGTGCAGGCAAATATCGTTGAATTGCAAATACAAATGATAGAGCCGTTAGCGTTTGTTCTCCACCTGACATACTTTCTAATCTTTGAACTTGTTTATCTCTAGGCTGAGCATCAATTGTTAAGCCTCCGTTTAACGGATCTTCAGGATTGCCTAGTACAAGTGTCCCTTCACCGTCTGAAAGTTCATGAAATACCTCTTTAAAATGAATATTTATTTCATTGTATGCTTTTAAGAATGCTTCTTTTTTTAATTGTTCGTATCCTTGCATTCTGTCCAGAATTTGTAATCTTTCTGTTGTTAATGTTTCAATTTGAGTTTTTAATTCTTTTACTCTCTCTGATATTGCTTCGTATTGAACAATTGCTCTCATGTTTACATCGCCAAGCTCATCCATACGTTTTTGAAGTCTTTGAATTTTTGCATTAATTTCATCTATCGAAATTGTTACAGGTTCAAGTGTGTTTAAATTTACACCACTTTCTTCAAGTTCTCTTTTTGATGTTTCAAATTCTGGTTCAAGCTCACGTCTGCGTGCTTTAAAAGACTCTATTTGTTCAGCAAGTTTTTCTATTTCTGTTTCTGAAATTCTTCTTTTTTCTTTTATATCCAAAAGGTCTTTTTCTATTTGTGATTTTTCATTTAGTAGAGAATCTAAAACTTCAGAAATTTTGCTTATTTCATCTTCTAAAGTTTCAAGATTTTTATTTAAATCAACGATTTCTTGATTGTAAGTTTCTTTATCTGTTTCAAAATTTTTAATATTTTTTTCTAAATTAGAAATTTCGTCATAACGAGATTGAATAACACTGTTATCAAAATTATTTTGTCTTTGAATTTCATTGATGTTACTATTTACTGTATTAATTTTGTCATACAATCTTTTTATTTCATTTTCTATATCTTCTGTTTGAGCTTTTAAATTTTTTAATTCTTCGTCATTCATCAGATTTTCAAGTTCTGAAATTTTTGTTTGAATTTCAGTTATTTTATCCAATAATTCAAGATGTTTTTCTTCTTCTTTATCAAGGTTTTTTTCTAATTTTTCTATTTCAGATTTTGAATTATTTATAAAATCAAGTTTTTCCTGAAGAGTTTTATTATTACCTTCGTTATTTCTTAAAAGGTTTTGAAGCTCCATAGAAGTTTTATTGTATTCATTTAGAGAACTTGAATAAGTTTCTCTTGTTTTGTTAGCTTTTTCTTCAAGTTCAGTCTTTTTTGCCTCAAGTTTGTGCCAATTATCTTCCATTTCAGAATATTTCTTCATGTATTTTTCAATTTCTTCATCATCATTTTGGCTAAACTTCATTCTATTTTCTTTCAAAGAACCACCTGTAACAGAACCTGATTTTTCAAATAATTCTCCTGAAAGTGTTACCATTCTGTATTTACCGCTTAATTTATGGGCAGTTTCTTGATTTTCAACAACAAGAGTATCTCCCACCGCATGATAAAAAGCATCTATGTATTGGTCATCAAAATCTATTAAATTGATTGCGTAATCTATAACACCTTTGTCTTTTGGTAAAGTTAATTTATCAGGAGCTTCTTTTATTCTGTTTAGAGGAATAAATGTTGCTCTGCCGGCATTAGAAGATTTTAGAAGTTCTATAGCTACTGATGAAACATAGTAATCGTCAACGACGATATTTGCCATTCTTGCCCCAAATGCAACTTCTAAAGCTGTGGCATATTCTTTATCAACTTTACCAAGTTGTGATAATGGTGCATGAACCCCTTTTAAGTTCGCTCTCATAATTGTTTCAACGGCTCTGTTAGCATTTGATGCTTCATTAGCCGATTTTTGAGCTTTTAACTCAGTTAATTTATTATATGCAGCCCTTACTTTGTATTGTGCATCAGTTATTTCGTCTTTTATATTATCTATTTCTTGGAGAGTATCTTTTTGAATTTTCTTTAACTCTTCAAGTTCTTTTCCTAATTCTTCATGTTGAACTTTTATTTTATCTTCATTTGCCGAAAAGTTTTCTTTAAATTCATTCAATTTTTGAATTTCATTTTCTGCTTTTTCAAGTTCATTTTTTAATGTTCCTAATTTAGCTTCTTTAGGATATTTTTCTTGTAATAAATTATTTAATTTTTCTTGAAGATTAGAAAGTTCAAGTCTTAAAGATGCATGATTTTCCATAAACTTACTCGCCGTTTCATCTAGACCTGCTTTTTGTTCTAATATTTTCTTTAATTCATCTTTTTTATCAAGAATATTATCTTCAAGAGATTTTATTTCTTCTTGTTGAAGTTCTATCTTTAACTTGTTATCTTCTATTTTTTTCTTTTGCTCTGCTATACCGTTTTTTTTGTTTTCTATTGATTTTTCACTATCCAAAATTTGTTTATCGGTATAATTTATAGCATTCTTTTTATTTTCAATACGTCCTTTTATTTCTTCTTTTTTTCCTATAAGTTCAAGACGTTTATCTTCACCTTTTTCTTTCAATTCAGCAGAAAGTTCTTCATATTTTGTACTAATCAATTTTAGTTTTTCATCTAAATCAACTTTATTTGATTCTTCTTCTTTTTTCTTTTTACCGAATTCTAAAATATTTTCGTGAGCTTTTTCAAGATTTCTTTTAATATCAAAATACTTTACTGCGCTAATTTGGCTTTCATACGAAGATTTTTCTTCTTTTAATTTTTGGTATTTTTGTGCTACTTCTTTTTCTTCTTCCAACTGCTTAAGTAGTTCTTCTTTTTCATTTAAAATCAATGTTGAAGCTTCAACACGTTGTTCAACTGTATCGAGCTCATTTTTTGCCTGATCTATTCTTCTATCAAAATCAGCAACTCCTGCAATTTCATCTATAAGTTTTCTTCTGTCAGTTGAATTACATTTTATGATACTTGTTACATCACCTTGCATAATAATGTTATAGCTATTTGATGTTAGATTGTACTTTTCTAAAATAGTATGTATTTCGGTTAATGTTGCAACTTTATCATTTAAGTAGTATGTACTTGTAAAAGTTCCGTTAGAAGCTTTTCTTATTCTTCTTGCAACTGAAAAATCATCTTCTTCTCCTGTCTCAGAAAAATTCACTTTTACATAAGCTTCATTTCTTTTGTTAAAAGTCGAAATAAGATGAGAGACATTCTCTGCTCTAAGCGTACGAGTGCTAGACAGTCCTAATGCAAATAAGATACTGTCCAAAATATTACTTTTGCCTGAACCGTTTGGACCTGATACCGTTGTAAACCCTTTTAATAACGGTATATCCACTTTCGTCGCAAAAGACTTAAAATTGTCAATTTCAAGTTGTTTTACGTACATTTTCCTACCCAAAATCTATATAGACTTTTTTATATTATCAGTCGAATTTTGTTCATGTCAAATTGCTTAATGTTTTTTCATAACTTTATCAAAGACTTCTTTAAAAGGAATTATTGGAATAAGTTGATATCCGCAATCTTCAGAAAGAGCTCCACCCATTTTAAACAATTCTTCTTGCGGGTATCTTCTACATATTCCAGGTCGTGTTTTATGAATTTTACATTTATGTGTTTCTTCGTCTAAATTTCGACATTTAAATACTAAACCTGTTTCATCTTTGTCTATTATATCCAAGTACGTATAAAATGGATGTAGTTTTTGTAATTTTTTAAATTCAGATTCTTCTTTTATTACGCCTCTTGCGTGTTTTACATATATTTTTTGGCAGCATTTTCCACAGCCCTTACAAGAACCTATTCTATAATATTTTCGGCGTAGAATTTTTGTATAAAAAAACTTTTTTATTTCTTTTAAAAAGTTTTTCAATATTTATCCGGCCTTTCTTACACACATAGTATATTTTGCTTTTAGATGAGAATATTGTACAGAATTTTCATCACAAAGTTTTAATGTTTGTTCATAAATTAACGATGCTTCTGCATATCTTTCTTCTGCTATGAGTTTAACAGCTTGTTTCGCAAGTTCTTCTATAACTTTTTCTTCTGGATTTAGATAATAATTTATTTTTTGAATAATTGGAAGATAAATGTGTTTGTCATCTGGTTTTAGCATTATATAGTTTTTGTATTCTACCCTTGCATGGTAAAAATCATTATCGTGATATAAATTGGAAGCATTTTCTAAATGCTTTTCTACTAAGTATGGATTATTATTTATATGATTTTTTAATTGGTGTAATCTGTTTGTTACTTTTGTTAGTTCTACATTGTTATCTACTATGTAATCACTGTATCTCGCATAAAAGCAATATGCATAATCGAATTGACGGGAACAATCATAAGATATTGCAAGATTTAACATTGTTTTTGGGTATGAATCGTCTATAAAATATGATTTTAACCAATACTTTATTGCTTGTTCATAGTTATGATCCATAAAAAACAATGAACCTATATTAAAATTAGTTTTACTATAATTAGGATAGCTTGCAAGAGCTTTTATATAGCAGTCCAGAGCTGCTTTTAAATTAGATATTTGTTGAAATTTTGCTCCTTCTTTCAAATATTCATTTGCTGTTTCTTTATATCCAATTATTTTATTTTCTATAAAATAATATTCTTCATTTTTATTTTCTTCGTATCTTAGGTATCTTTCATAGTAGCGAATGGCTTCACTGCGCATTTTTGCATCGGTGTATGCTACTGCTATATTTAAGTTTACCTTTGCATCATTAGGTTCTATTGTTAATGCTGTTAACCAGTTCTCTATAGCTTGTGAAATATTTCCTGTTTTGTAGTATAGATTTCCTATATTACTGTATGCATATTTATTTACATTATCTAATTCAATTACTTTTTTCCAATATTCAAGTGCATATTTATTTTTGCCTAATTTGTAATAACAGTTTCCTAATTCTAAATATAATGATGGACTTGTATAATAGTTAGACAAATCTTGATACATTTTTAGGGCAATACTATATTCCCCCTTTTTATACATAGCCAAAGCAGCGTTTAGAGCATCTTTGTGAGTATTACTATTATCTGCACTATAAAAATTTGGATTATTTGCTACATTTTCTATCATAAAATAGTTTTACCACTAACTAAAATTTATGTCTAAATCTTTTAATAATTTTTTATTATTAATTAATTTATCTGTATTAAATCTTTCAAAAGGATCTTTTACTCCATTTGCAAAGAGTTCTGACATTCTTTCTTCATTTGGTGCCAGTTGCATTACCATATTTGTAAAATTTTTAATATCTAATTCTCTTTGGTATAGATAAAATGCTTCTTTTGAAATAGATGTTTCGTCTACTAAATAATTTTTATTTGATTCATAAGGGTTTGTATTGCTGCCTGATATCGGATTTGTAGCACCTAATGCTTCTGCTTGTTCAGATAATTGTGAACCTAGTAAATTATTTATATTATTATCATTGTTAATTCCGTGTATCATTGCCCTAATCTCCAATCACATCTTTATTATGCACTATATCAAAATTCATGTTATCAACTGTTTAGAGGATATCTTACATGATTTTTATTATTTTTGTTTTGATTTGATTATTTTTTATATTTTTTATACTATTAAGTCGTAAATTAAAAGAAAGAAGGCGTGTGCATGTTAGATATTAAATTAATTAGAGAAAATCCTGAAAAAATTAATGAATTGTTAAAAAGACGTAATCCAGATTTATCAATAAACGAAGTTATTGCGGTTGATGAAGAAAGAAGATTAATACAAGCTCAAGCTGACGAATTAAGAGCAAAACGTAAAAATGAATCTCAAAAAATCGGTTTAATGAAAAAAAATGGTGAAAATACTGATGCTATTCAAGAAGAAGTTAGAGTTTTAGGTGATGAAATAAAACAACTTGAAGAAAAGCAAAACGGATTGGATGAAAAACAAAGAACTTTATTATTGAATATTCCGAATATTCCAGATGAAACAACTCCTATTGGGGCCTCAGATGCAGATAATGTTGAAGTTTCTAAATGGGGAGAACCAACAAAATTTGATTTTGAATTTAAAGCTCATTGGGATTTATGCGAAGAAAAAAATCTTGTTGATTTTGAAAGAGGTGTTAAATTATCTCAATCAAGATTCACTCTTTATAGAGGAAAAGGTGCAAGACTTGAAAGAGCAGTTATCAATTTCTTCTTAAATGAACATACGGAAAGACAAGGCTATGAAGAAATTTTACCGCCATTTATGGCAAATGCTGCAACCATGACAGGTACAGGTCAACTTCCTAAATTTAAAGAAGATATGTATAAGTGCGTTGATGAAGATTTATATTTAATCCCGACTGCAGAAGTACCTGTTACAAATATTTATTCAGGTGAAATTTTGTCGGAAGACGATTTACCTAAATATATGACAGCATACACTCCATGTTTTAGACGTGAAGCAGGTTCAGCAGGTAAAGACACAAGAGGTTTAATAAGAGTTCACCAATTTAATAAAGTTGAACTTGTTAAGTTATGTACTCCTGAATCATCACCTGAAGAACATGCAAAACTTACAAGAGATGCGGAAGAAATGCTTGAACTATTAGGTTTACCTTATAGAAAAGTTGCTTTATCAACAGGTGATATTGGATTTTCTGCAAATAAATGCTGGGATTTAGAAGTTTGGATGCCATCTTATAACGCTTATAAAGAAATTTCAAGTTGCTCTAATTTTGGTGATTACCAAGCAAGAAGAGCAAATATCAGATATAAAGAAAAATCTACAGGAAAAACAAGATTTGTTCATACAATAAACGGTTCAGGTCTTGCTGTCGGCAGAACAGTTGCAGCTATAATTGAAAATTTCCAACAAGCAGACGGAACAATTATCATTCCTGAAGTTTTAAGACAATATACAGGCTTTGATAAAATTTAGTTATTTTTAACTTTATCTATACTTAAAAAAGGACAGTTTTAATCTGTCCTTTTTTGTTTATAATTGTATTATGAGTATTATCATTTCTAAAAATCTTGAAAATAAGCTTTCACCTACATTATCGGATTATTTTATTTCATTCTTTCTTATGATGTATGGATTATTTTTTATCATATGGTTTTGTCAGGATAATGTAGCCGATAAATATTATTTGACTATCTTCAATATAATTATTTTTGGTATATTTCCTCTAATTGTTGCACTTCCGGTATTATTCACAAAAAAAAGTTATATCAATTATGAACAAAAGTATATTCGTATTGATTCAAGAATTATCCCATTTTCTGATATATCAACTTTTAGTTATAAGAACGCATTTACTACTTTAAAAAATCCACTTGCATCAATTTTTGTATTAAATTTAGTTACAGGTGAACAAATCAAATTTAGCTGTTATTTTAAAGGCTCTAACTTTAGAGTTTGTGATATGCTAAAAAAAGCTGAATTAATTCATAGCAATTGTCTTTAACTTTTGAATTGTAAAAAATAATTTATATTCTGACTCCAATTAAATATTTTGTTATTCTTGTATTGGTAGGAGAAAAAGTTATATGTCATATGGATTTCCGTTTGAACTGGATGATTTTCAAAAAGATGCAGTAAATTATATTGATGAAGGTAAAAGTGTTGTTGTTTGTGCCCCAACTGGTGCGGGGAAAACAGTTATAGCCGAACATGCTGTCCATAAAGCTCTTGAAAATGGAACAAGAGTATTTTATACAACACCTCTTAAGGCACTTTCTAATCAAAAATTTAACGATTTTGGTACAAAATATGGTTATGATAAAGTAGGTCTTTTAACAGGTGATACATCTATTAATAGAGGCGGACAAATTGTTGTTATGACAACGGAAGTTTTTAGAAACATGCTTTATGGTACAAACTTTGGTGATGTTGCTGACAATTTGAAAAATGTGAAATATGTTGTTCTTGATGAAGTTCATTATATGAATGATGAAGAAAGAGGTACTGTTTGGGAAGAAAGTATCATTTACTGTCCTGTAAATATTCAAATAATAGCTCTTTCTGCAACAGTTCAAAATGCTCAAGAACTTACTGATTGGATAAATACGGTGCATTCTGAGACAAAACTTGTTAATACAGATTTTAGACCTGTGCCTTTAAGATTTTATTATTTTGATTCTTCTCAACCGAATAGAATTTTGCCTCTTTTATCACCCGGTGGAGGGTTAAATAAAAAAATTCAACCGGAGAAAAAGCAATTTGGTCGTAAGAAGACTCCTCAAAGAAGTGTTGTAAAAGACATTATTAGAAATCTTCATGACCAAAATATGCTTCCTGCAATTTATTTTACATTTTCTCGCAAGAAATGTGATGAACAAATGGAAAGATGTGCTAATTTATGCCTTGTTACTCCTGATGAGCAAAGACAAATAAAAGAAATTGTCGACGAATATTTAATTGATAACTATTATTTGGCAAAAAATAAACACTTAGATTATTTATATTGCGGTGTAGCCTCCCACCATGCCGGACTTCTTCCTGCATGGAAAGTGTTAGTTGAAAAATTATTTCAAAAAGGTTTAATCAAGGTTGTATTTGCTACTGAAACTCTTGCGGCAGGAATTAATATGCCGGCTCGTTCAACTGTTATAAGTTCTATTAGTAAAAGAACAGATAGCGGACACAGAATGCTTACAGCAAGTGAATTTTTGCAAATGTCAGGTCGTGCCGGAAGAAGAGGAATGGATGAAGTAGGTTATGTTACTATTGTCGGAACACCTTTTCAATCTCCGGATGAAGTAAGAGATTTGGTACTTAGCGATGCAAATCCTCTTGAAAGCAGATTTACTCCAAGATATTCCATGGTTTTAAACTTGCTTCAAAGATTTAATTTAGATGAAGCTAAACAGCTTATTTTAAAAAGTTTTGGATATTTTTCTTCGTCTTCAAGACTTACTCCTCTTTTAGAACAAAAGGAACATTTTGTATCTAATATTGAGAGAATTAATGATTTTAAATGTTATAAAAAACTTACAACTAAAGATTTAATCGAATATAACAAAGTTCGAAGTATATATGTTCAAAACAGGGAAACTTTTAAAAAAATAAAAAAACAAGAAGCAAAGGCTAAACGTGCTTTGACTGAAGATGCAATTAAGTTTGGAGAAGAAACTAAGGCTATGTTACATAAAATGCAAAGCTTTCCTTGTGATGCTTGTAAGTTGTATAAAAAACACATGAAAGATATAGAAATTTTAGAAAGATATACTTCTCGCTTAAATAAATTAGATAAAGAAATTGAAAAACAAAAAGATATTTTTTGGAATAATTTCTTAGCAAATAGAGCTGTTTTAGTTGAATTTGGATACTTAAAAGATGATTATCCGACTGAAATCGGAAAAACAGTTTCTCAAATAAGAGCAGAAAATGAATTGTTTTTGTCAGAAATAATTTTTTCTGATATTTTAAACGAACTTTCGCCTGCAGAATTAGCTTCTGTTATATGTGCCGTTACTACAGAAGAACTCAGAACAGAAAATTATTCTGTATTGCCTCTTTCTCATAAAGTCAGAAAGGTCATTAATAAAATAAGAGATATAAGAAAGAAAATTGATAGAGTTCAAAAAGAGCATGGAGTTGAAACAGTAATGAATATTAACCCGTATTATTCTGCTTTGATTGAAATGTGGGTTAATGGTGCAGAATGGGATAGTATTGTTAATGAAACGGATAAAGGTGAAGGCGATATTGTTCGTGTATTTAAAAGAACTATTGATGTTTTAAGACAATTATGTACGGTTGATAATGTACCTCAAGAAGTGGTTTTCACCGCTCGTGAAGCTATAGATTTAATCAATAGAGAACCTATTGACGTTGATTAATATTTATTTTAGACTTTGTAACGAAATATTACAAAATTATTTTTCATGTATCAATAAATTTTATCAAAAATCCTTTATATACATGTGTTAGTGTAGTAAGGGAAATAAATTTTATGGCAATTCAAGCAATCAATCAAGCAACTCAAATGCCTAAAGCTAATACCCAACAAAATGTTAATTTTAATGGGTTTTTAGATAGTAAAGCATTTGAAGCAGTTGCAGAATTTGCAGGAAAGAATTCAGCAACATTTAATGCTGCTTCTTCATTATTAATGGCTGGTGTCTTAAGACCTGCAGCTATTATGGCTTTACCTGCAAAAGACGAACAAGAACAAAAAAATAAAGGTATTGCAGCAGCTCACGCTATTGCATCAGGTTTAATCGGTTTTGCAATTACTTCTACAGTTATGAAACCGATTTCAGCAGGTTTAAGTAAAGTAATGGGTAATACAGAAAAATATTTACCAAAATTACATGAAAAAATGCAACAAAACCCATTATTAGAAAAAAATGTTAAAAAAGTAATGCAGTTTGGTCCAGATATTATTTTAGCTGTACCAAGAGCATTATTGACTTCAAAATTATCTCACGTTGTTGAAGGTGCTTTATTTGGTAAAAAGAAAAAAGCTGCAAAAGCTGAAGCAGCTGCTCCTCAATTGGCAGCTCAACCTGTTCAACAAGTTCAATCTGAACGTCCTGTTTTAGATGGTTTTAAAGGAGGTAGCAAATAATGAATATTTCACCTATTAATAGTGCAGTTACATCTCCTAAATCAAATGTAAATTTCAATGGTATTATGGATAAAATGGCAGAAGGCGTTGCTAAAGGCTATTCAAAAGTTGGTAATACGGATACTTTTTGTAAAGCAATGGATAAACTTGGCGGAAGTGATAAATTGATGCTTCACTTGTCAACTGCAAGTTCTGCTGTTACATCAGGTTTATACATTTACAAAAATTTAACTGATAAAAAGAAAACTAAAAATGAAAAAATAACTTCTGCTTTGAACCAAGCTTTAACATTCGGTATTTCAACAGCATTGAGCTATGGTGTATCAAGTGCATTGGGTAAAGCTTCTAAAAACTTATGCGGTAAATTCGGTGAAGCAGTTTCAAAACGTGGTTATGACCAAAAGAAAATTGATATGTTAAAAGACGGTGCTAAAAATGCTATTGACTTAGTAGTATGTTCTTCTATCAACAGATTTGTTGTTCCGGTAGCTGTAACACCTGTTGCAAATAAATTAGGTGCAAAACTTTGTAACTATTTAGATGCGAAAGATGCAGCAAAAGCTGCTAAAGCTTAATTATTAATTAAAAACTAAACTTATTACACACACTATAGAGAAAAGAGAGCCGATTATAAAATCGGTTCTCTTTTTTGTTTTATTATATTCAAAATTTCGCATATTTCTTTTAAATCTTCGCTTATCATTAATTTAGAGCGTAGTTTTGTTGCCTGATGAATTTTGTTTATGTAATGTGGATAAAATTTTCTCATAAATTTTATTCCTGTGTTTTCTCCCCTCATTTCTATTTCATAATTTAGATGAGATATGGCTTGTTCTATTTTTTCTTCTATAGTTGGTGGAGAGAGTTTTTCTCCTGTTTTAAAATAATGTTCTATTCTATATATTAAACTCAAATCTCCCAAGGTGCCTCTTCCTATTGCAACCCCGTCTGCATGTGATTTTTCAAGACATTCTTCTGCTGATTCAATAGAATTTACGTCTCCGTTTGCAAAAACCGGGATATCCACGTTTTCTTTTAGTAGTCGAATTTTTTCCCAATCTGCTGTTCCTGAGTACATTTGTGAGCGTGTCCTACCATGAATTGTTATAAATTCAGCTCCGGCTTCTTGCATTTGTTGTCCGAATTCTACGTAATTTAGTTCATCAAATGTATATCCAAGTCTGAATTTTACGCTTAGTGGTATATTTATTACTTCTTTTACAGCTTTTACTATTTCTGTTGCAAGTTGTGGGTTTCTCATTAAGGCGCAGCCATCTTGACCTTTTACTACTTTATTTACAGGACAACCCATGTTTATATCTATTATGTCTGCAAATTTTTCTAAATATTTTGCGGCTTCTGCCATCATCTCCGGCTTGTGTCCGCTAATTTGGTATGAAACAGGGCTACTTTTTTCATTTTTCTTTTCTATGATATTACCTTTGACTTGTCTTAAAAATTCTGAACTTATCATTTCTGTTGTAAGCAGTGATTCTTTAGTATAGTTACGTATTAAATCTCTCATCATAAAATCAGTAATCCCTGCCATTGGTGCCAGGGATACTTTAGTTTTTATTAGCTCTTTTATTCTATTATTATTGGTTCTCATAGGCTTTTAAATCAATTATTCTCGATAAAGCATACGCTTTATACTCGTCATCGGTTTTATTTTCTTTTACAAATTTTTTGTAATATGTTAGTGCTTGAGGATATTCATTTTTTGTATCATAAATTATTGCTATTAAATAGTTTGCAACTACTAGAGTAGGATTGTTTACAAAAGATTTTTTATATTCTTCTATTGCTAAATCATAGTTCTTTTGTGTATCATAAATAAGCCCTCTGTAATAGTGCGCATATGCGTTATTTGGGTCTTCTGTAAGAACTTGGCTTATTATTTTTAACGCTTCTTCATGTTGGTTGTTGTTATATTTTTCGATAACTTTATTAATCAGTGTTATATTATTTTGTTCGATTACTGATGCTAATAATTCTTTTGCTTTTTCGTTTTTAGAATTATATTTAATTGCATCTTGTAAATATATTTTAGCTGAAGTCCAATTTTCAAGTTCTGTATATAGAACTCCTATATAGTATGCAATATCTGAATTTTTTGGAGTATATTCAAGCGCTTTTTTGTAATACTCAAGTGCTTGATTTATATTATTTAAACTTTTATAGCATGCTGCAATTGCTAATGTTGTTTCTGCTGATTCAGGTTTTATTTCTAAATATATATCTAATGCTTGTTGATATTCATTGTTATTAAAATAGTTGCTAGCTTGAATGTATTTTTGGTTATTTACATCTTTACTAATTTCTTTTAAACGTTGTTGAACTTGTTGGTTCCCAGGAAATTTTTGTCTTGCTGCAATTAAAGTATTTACAGCTTCCGCATCATTTTTATTTTGGGCGTGTGCAAGAGCTATATTTATATATATTTCCGGATTTGAATCATATTTTAGTACTTCATCGTAATACGTAAGAGCTTTAGCGGCATTGTCTGTTGCATGTAGTTCTTTTGCATAATTATATAATGTAGTTAAAGCTGATTGAGTTGGAGTTTGATTACCGTAAGATATCAATTTTAATAATTCTGCAGGTGTTACTAAGTCAGCATTTAGAGTTATTAATCCTCTTTGAGCATTAATATTATTTCCATCTAGTTTTAATGCTTGTTGATAAGCTTCTGTTGCTTTTATTTTATTTTTACTTTTTAAGTATAAATTCCCAAGTAAACTATATGTATCAGCACTGTTTGGATTTATTTTTAAAGCCTTATTAAAGTATTCTATTGCTCTATTTGTATTATCTATATCTAAATAATAATTACCAAAGCTTCTTATTACAATTTCATTATTTGGGCTCATTGATTCGGCTTTTTTATAATAAGTTAAAGCTTCTTTTTCTTTTCCTTGTTTATGTAATACATTTGCTAAGTTCAAAATAGCATTTAAACTGTTTGGATTATCTTGCATTTTTTTGCTATATAATTTTTCTAAATTAATCAATATGTACTTAGGATTTATTGATGTTTCAAGGGCTTTATTGAATTCATTTATAGCTAGATCTTCTTGATTTGTTTTCATTAACATTTGAGCATAACTATTATGTAAACCGGAATCATCCTGTGCCACTTTTAATGCGTAGCTATAAAAATCACCTGCTCTTCTAAAATTCCCTGTTCTGCTTTTAATGATATCTGCAATGTTTCTATTTGCATTTTTTATTATATTTGTATCACCGATTAAAGACGCTCTATAAAATTCATATGCGGCTGCTGCATAATCATTTAGTCCGTTATTTCTAATTTCATCTGCTTTTTTGTAGCGAGAATATGCTGATTTATCAAATTTTGTTTCTTCAAAACACTTTTCAAGATTGGTTTTTACATCTGCTGTTACTTGTGATGAAATTTGCATAGTTTGTGATGTCGCATATACTTCTAAATAAAATAATGCTGCACGATAGTCATTAGCAGCTTTTTCATAGTCTTTAAGAGTATTTATATAATAAGTTGCTCTATCTAAGTGTGAATTTATTAAACCTATTCTTGCAGAATTATCTAAGTTATTTATTCTCATTGCTTTTTGGTATTCACCAATAGCATTTGTGTATCTGCATTGTTTTCTATATTGTTCTGCTAAGTTATAGTGCTCAGCAAATGTTCCTTCTGCAAAAACGTTTGGCGTAAATATTAGAATGCTTAATAGGGTTATTATAAACTTTTTCATATATTTGTTCTCCTGTTTATTATTAATTATTGTATTATAATAATAATTTGATTAATATAGTTTTGTTGGGTATTTGTGTTTTTTGTAAACAAATGTAACAAAAATATCACTTATTGAAATCGTGCAATTTAATTTGTTTTTATATAAGTGTAGAAATAGAAGAGGTGTTTATGGCATACGCTGGTGCTTTATGTTTATTACAAACTTATAAAATGCAAAAGACTGATTCTGATTACAAATTGATGTCTTATCAAAATGAAATTGCAGATGCAGCGTATGATTCTAGTGCTATAAATAATCTATTTACTGCAAAAAAGGCTGAGTTGAGAGCGGCTTGCACAGTAAACACTTCTAATGATCATAAAAATGCTAATGGTCAAGCTATTTATAGTGACGATCATAGTTATGTTGCTAATGATAAATTATGTCAAGAGTATTACGTTATTGATGAAACAGATGCTGATTTTGCTGATAATAGACAAAATGAGCAATATCAAGAAATATTAGCTGATTTAAATAATTGGTTAAATCATAAGCTTGCTGATGTTCAAGCTGAAGAGCAAGTTTGGCAAACAAAATTAGAAAAAGAACAAGTAACAAATGCTATGTTACAAACAAATATTCAAAACTTTGAACAAATGGTTCAAAACAATATCGCTTCTTCGCACACATATCATGCTGGTGGCGGTCAATAATTATCTTCTATTTCATACAAAATTTAAAACTGAGGCGAAAGCCTCTTTTTTTTGATATAATTATTTTATGTTGAGTAATGGTGAAAAATTAGGCGCATTTATTGTTCCTACCGGTGTAGCTGCATCTATCGGAGGCTTTGCCGGTGATGCAAGTGTTTATGCCAAAAAATTTTCTAACATTTCTAAATTGATTGTTAATCCTAATGTTGTAAATGCTGGTTGTTTTTCCGGAATAAATGATAATATGTTTTATGTTGAGGGTTTTTCTTTAGATAGCTTTTTTAAAAAAGAAATTTCTATTTTGCCTTCAAATAATAATAAAATTGGTGTAATATTTGATAAATCTATTCCTCAAAAGGTGTTAAATATTCATATTAATACTATTAATGCTGTCAAAACTGTTTATGGCATTGATATTTATGGTTATGATGTTACCGAAAATGAAGTAGGTATAGACTTTTATATTAATGAATATAATATTTCTATCGGAACTGTTAATAATCTAGAAACTATTAAGAATTCTGCAAAAAGACTTTTATCTTGCGGATGTAATGCAATAGCAATTTGTTGTTTATTCAAGGATGGGGATGATGAAAATTATTCTTTAAATGGTGGAGTAGATCCTATTGGTGGAGTTGAGGCTATTGTTTCGCATTATGTTTCTAAGGAATTAAAAGTTCCTTGTGCACATTCTCCAGCTTTTTGTGACTATCAAATTTATTCAGATATAGTTGATAAACGTGCTTCTGCAGAATATATTACTCCAACTTTTTTACCTTGTGTTTTATTAGGGCTTAATAATGCGCCTAAAATTGTATCTTACTCAAAAAATTATATATCTTTAGATAATTTAGACTATCTTGTTATGCCTCATAATTCTTTGGGTTCTATTCCTGTATTTGAAGCATTGAAAAATGGAATAACGATATTTTCCGTTAAAGAAAATTCGACCGTATTAAATGTTACAAGTGATAATCTATTTAAAAATAGTGGTATTATTGTATTAGATACTTATGAGCAAGTTTTGGAGCAGGTAAAACTTTTATGAAAATTTGTGGGATAAAACTAAAAGCTATATCTCAAGCCGAAGTCGTTATTGCTTTGGTTATTATGAGCTTGGTGATACTTGCTTCAAAAAATATAACTGAAAGTAAATTTAATTATGCAAAAAGAGTTAGAGCATATGCAGCTTGGAATAATTTAAGTAAAATATCAAGTTCAGCTTTAAGTGATGGAGTTCTTGTAGAAGATGTTTATACCTATAAAATGATTTCTCCTGTGTATAAAACCACAGAAAGAGGTTCATATTTGCCCGATATTTTAAATGAACTTGGTACACAGGCAACACATATTAATGGTGGTTTTTATGATAGGATAGTTGAGCATTATAATATTTTAGAAAGTGAAGCCGGTCCAACATTTACTTGTAATAATTGCGGAACTGATGGATTTTTTACTAATATTAAGCCTACCTTATACTTATCTAACGGTATGACATTGTTTATATCTCCAATGTCTTATTCTTATGCTATGCGTGAGGTTGCAACTACGGGTATTGTTAATGACTCCTTTAAAAAAGACTTAAAATGTTTAAACGGTTTACCGGGTTCTGTTTCCGGTGATGCTGCTTGTAATAGAGTATCAGAAATATCCGGATTGTGTACACCGATTGAAGGTAAATCAGCACCTGTTGCACCTTGGTCAACTGAGTATACTGCAGCAAATATTACATCTTATTTTAGAGGAATTGCGGAATGCCCTGCTTGTTCTAATACTGCGCAAACTGTAAAAAAATATGAGGCTGTTCCTATTTTTGAATATTATCATGTGCTTTTTAAAAGTTTAAAAGCAACCCCTGTTTGTACTACAAAAAGTGAGTCTTTTTTGAATGAATCATTTTCAAGATTTTTGGCTGGTAGTTATTATGTTGTTTTTGTTGATTCTGACGGACCGCGTTCAGGTTCAAATACTTTGAATGATGATGTATTTGAATTTTATGTTTTATTGAATGGAGAAGTTTTACCTATTTCTACAAAAATGAGAGCTGGCGATTTTCTATTGGCTAATTTATACAAAACTACAAATGCAGGTGTTCGTTCTATTGTTACATCGGGTGTGCCTCTACCTAGGGTAATGTGCCATTATAAGTTTGCAAATAATGTCTTTTCTTATTTTAGTACAAATTTTATTCCAATTCGTAATTATTGTCCTGCTAATTCTGTTCAGTGTCCAAATGATGCTGCTGGTTGTGATTATGTGCCATTAAGAGCAAATGTTTCTATTAGAGGTCGTTCTAAAAAGTAATTAGCTTTTAGAGAATATCTAGTGGATCTACATCTATGGCAAGTTTTATATCTTTTGGCATTATCATTTGAGATAAAAATTTTGAGATAAAATTATGTCCTTTTTCTTCAATTTTATTTTTTATAAGTATCTGATATCGATATTTATTTTGTAATCTGCCAATAACACATTCTGTTGGTCCAAGTACTTCTAATTTTTCTTTTATACCAAATTTATCAACCATTATTCTTAATCTCATGGCTATTTCCATTGATGATTTTTCTGTTCTGAATTGGTTTTCAGAACTCAATATTAATCTTATGATTTTGCTAAATGGCGGATAATCAAAGTCTTCTCTTGCTTTTATCTCAGTTGTATAGAAATCTTCGTAGTTTTGTTCTTTAGCGCTTTCCAGTGCATAAAAATCAGGATTATATGTTTGAAATAAAACTTTTCCTTTGAATTCGCCTCTGCCAACACGTCCTGCAACTTGTGTAAGAAGTTGAAAACCTCTTTCTGGGGCTCTAAAATCAGGCAAATTAAAGCTTGCATCTGCTGATATTACTCCGACAAGGGTTACATTCGGATTATCCAAACCTTTTGCGACCATTTGTGTACCGATTAAAATGTCTATTTCTTTATTTTGAAATCTGTCTAACAACTTTATATGTTCATTTTTTCTGGATAAACTGTCGCTATCTAATCTCTCTATTTTTGCATCAGGAAACATTTCTTTTATTAAAAGTTCTACTTTTTGAATACCTAAACCTGTATTATGAAGTGCATTTGAGCCGCATTCAGGACATTCATCAGGAAAACTTTGTGTACTTCCGCAATAGTGGCATTTAAAAACTTGTTCATCACTGTGCCATACAATCGGTATTGCGCAATTTTTACATTCTAAAACCGTTCCGCAGCTTTGACATTGTGTAAATGTTGAATAACCTCTTCTGTTCACAAGAATTATGACTTGTTGATCTTTTTCTAGAGTCTCTCTTATTTCTGTTTCCAGTATTTTTGAAATTGTTCCTTTATATGCGGCTCTTTTGTGTTCTTGCATATTAATAACTGATGTTTTTGCAAGCGGTACATTATTAAATCTGTGTTTGAGTTCAAATAATGTTCCTGAGTTTTTTGCTTTGTAGTAACTTACTATATCAGGTGTTGCAGAACCTAAAAGCAGTGGTGCATTATGAAATTCTGCAAGTTTTTGTGCTATAACTCTTGTATCATATCTTGGAGCCGGATTATTTTGTTTGTATGCACTTTCGTGTTCTTCATCTATGATTATTAGTCCGATATTTTGTAGCGGTGCAAAGACTGCCGAACGTGCGCCTGCAAGTATTTTAATTTCATTTTTGTTTAGTTTTTGCCAAACATCATACCTTTCCCCTTCAGAAATAGAGCTGTGCCATATAGCAACATCATTTATTCCGAATTTTTTTGTTAGTCTTTTCGTAAGTTGAGATGCAAGTGCAATTTCGGGAGCTAAAAATAGTATATTTTTGCCTTTATCCAGTGTATCTTTTATTAATTTAAAATATACTTCTGTTTTTCCTGATGCCGTTACGCCATGAAGTAATATAGGAAATTTGTTATCAGAATTTATTTTTTTTGATATTTTTTCATAAACCTCTTTTTGTTCTCCGGATAATTCAAACAAAGGTTCTACTTTTTGCTCAAATATTTGCAGAGGATTTCTGTAAATTTCATCTGTTGTAAGTTTTATACAACCGTTTTCAATTAATTTTTTTATAGTTGATCTTGTTGTTTTAACCTCTTTTTCAAAGGTTATTAATTTTGTTTTACCTTTTTCTTTTAGTTGGTTAAGAATTATAAGCTGTCTTTTTGTTGCATTATTATCAGTAATAAATTCAATATATTCTTCTGATTTTGAATTATGCTCAAGCAGCTTTAGGGGAATTACCATATTTAATACCGTTACTAAATCTGTCATATAGTAATTTGCAACCCATTCTGTTAATTTTAGGTAATCCAAAGTAAATAATTGTGTTTCATCAATTATTTTATTAATTTTTTTTGCTTTTATTTCTTCAGGTAAATAATTTGAAAACCCGACAACAAAGGCATTAATCAATCCTTGTCGTCCAAAAGGCACTAAAACTGCCTGACCTATTTTGATAATATCTTTTATTTCGTCAGGTATTATGTAGGAAAAAGTCTTTACACCCAAGCCTTTTATATTTACCAGAACAAGGGCGTATTTATTGTTCAAATTATTCTTCCTCTGTCATAAATTCTTTTTTTGCTTCTTCAATTGCTTCGGAAAGTAAATCAAGATTTTCAGGAGAACATGTTACACCTTTTTTTGTTGGCAACCAGTTTGCACCGTCGTCTGTTGTGTAATAAATTCTCATATCTAAATAACTTTTACCTTTGTATTCATTAATTGAAATTTGTAGTTGTTCAGTTGCGCTTCTTGGTACTGTTGCTATTATTTTTGGTTCTGCCATAATTTATCTCCTTTTTTTGTATTGTATCACGAATAATTATAATGTTTCCAAATATTTAAAAATTTTAAAAACAGGTTCTTCTAAATCTTTTATAGGAACTTCTTCACTCAATTCAAGAGTAATTGTCGGGATATTTCTTTCTTTTCCGCAATATGTTCCAAAACTTCCCGGTGTAGGGTATCCAATATCTTCTTCAACAGGATAATTTATAAATTCTGAACATTTTTCTGCAATTTCCTTGGCATCTCCGTCAAAGTTTACTACACAATACGGCGAATGCAGAGTTAAAATTACTTTTGGCATATATTTTTCTAAAATTTTTAGAATAAATTTCGTTTCTATTTCGCTTGCAGAAGTTTCTCCGCCATAATATTGCTTATCTTCCGATTTTATCCAATTTTTTGTCGGAAAGTTTCTGTTTAAATCAATATTATTCGCATTTTGCCTTGTGTTCAATTCTTTCCCGTCAGGATTTAGGCAAGGTATAAAAAGCAAATTGCTTGAGTTACTGTCTAAAAATTTGTTGATTAAAATTTCACCTTGTGGTTCATCTCCATGAAATACACCAATTACAAGTATATTCTTGTAATTTTCTTTTCCCAGTAGTTCAATTTTATTATTATTTTTTGATAAGGTTTGTTCTAATATTTTCATTATTCAAATAATGCGTCAATAAAATCTTTTGTATTGAAATCTTTTAAATCTTCCATTTTTTCGCCTATTCCGACAAGTTTAACAGGAAGTTTTAATTCTTTTGCAACAGATAAGATAATTGCACCTTTGGCTGATCCATCAAGCTTTGTTAATGCAACTGATGTTAGATTAACAGCTTCAGTAAAAACTTGAGCTTGTGATATACCGTTTTGTCCTGTATTTGCATCTAATACCAGCATTGTTTCTCTTAGTGTTTCAGGTGCATTTTTATCAATTACGGTTTTGATTTTTGTTAATTCTTCCATTAAGTTAAATTTATTTTGAAGTCTGCCTGCTGTATCTATTAAAAGAACATCAAAGTGTTCATTTTTTGCTTTTTGTATAGATTCAAAAACAACAGATGCCGGATCAGCCTTGTCGTGTCTTATTATTTCTGCTCCTGCTCTTTTACTCCAAATGTCAAGTTGTTCTTCTGCGGCTGCTCTAAATGTGTCTGCTGCCGCTACAATTACTTTTTTACCTTTGCTTTTAAAATTATATGCCAGTTTACCTATTAATGTCGTTTTGCCTACACCGTTTACTCCGCATATAAAATAAGTATTTAATTCGTTATCTTTGTAATTTAACTCTGTTGAACCGGCGTCGTTTAGAACTTTTTCAAATTCACTTTTTAAATATTGTTTTACAACAGAGGGTTTGATTTTATCTTGATTTCTTAATTTATCAACAATTTCAGATGCATAATTTACTCCTAAATCAGCACTTATTAATAAATCTTCCATATCATCAAGTACAAATTCAGAAAATTCTTCTTCTTCTGCAATGTTATTTACAACACTCGAAACAAGTTTTTGTGTTGTGTTTGTTACTGCTTCTTTTATTGTTTTTATGCTGTTAGAAAAAAATCCAAACATCTATTTTAATTCTTCTTTTCTTACTACTTTTGCTAAAATTCCGTTTACAAATGAAGCAGAATCTTCTGTTGAATATTTTTTAGCAAGTTCTATTGCTTCATCTATAACAACTTTCATTGGTGCTTCTTTTAGGTATACCATTTCAATGATTGCTATTCTCAAAATATCCTTATCTATTTTTACAAGTCTTGATATATCCCATCCTTTAGAGCATTCTTGGATAGTTTTATCTATTTCTTGGCTGTATTCTTTGTATTTATTAACTATTTTATTTATGTAATCTTTAACGTCAGATTGGCATTCAAGTGTCGCCATTTCTGCTATTTCAAGAGCAAGCATTGCTTTTTCCGCAATATTTAACATTTCTTCTATTCTTCCTGAAAAGTCTGATGTTAGAGGTACCGGAATATTACTTACTTCTATTGGTCTTGAAAGATTGTTCGGATGGTCTGTTTCAAAGTTATCAACATATTCTTTCATTTCTAAAAGTCCGCCTACAGTTAATTGTAAGCTTTCTGTCGAATTATTTGTTAAAATTCTAACTGATTTTAGCAACATTTCATCAACATCTTTTGACGAATATTCCGTTATTTTTTTATCAAACTGAGAAAATAAGATTAATGTTAATTCTCTCGCTGCTCTTCTTGCTTGCATGGTTTACCTCTTTTTCTTTATACTTTTATGCTATCATAAAAATTTTTTTATGATAAGATTTAATTAAAGTTAAAGTAATTAGTGTTTATTTTATGAAAGGTGAATTATTTATGAAAAGAGCAATCGTAGTTGTTATTGATTCAATGGGTATAGGTGCAATGCCTGATTGTAGAGATTTTGGTGATATTCCTGAATGTAATACATTAAAGAATGTTTGTAAATTTAATCATGGCCTAAAAGCTCCAAATCTTGCAAAATTGGGTTTAGGAAATATTCAAGAGTTTGAAGGTATAGAAAAAGTTTCAAATCCTATTGGTCAATACGGTACTATGAAAGAAAAATCAAACGGTAAAGATACTACTACAGGTCATTGGGAAATGGCAGGTATAGTTTTGAAAGAAGCTTTTAAAACATTTACAAACACAGGTTTCCCACAAGATATTATTGATGAATTTATTAAAAGAACTAATTGTGGCGGAGTTTTAGCAAATAAGGCTGCAAGCGGTACTGCTGTTATAGCAGATTATAATGATGAACATCAAAAAACTAAATTCCCTATTGTTTATACAAGTGCTGACAGTGTATTCCAAATTGCTGTTGATATAGATTTAATACCGTTAGAAACTTTGTATGATTGGTGTAAAATTGCAAGAAAAATGTTTGATGATATTAATGTAACTGTTTCTCGTGTAATTGCAAGACCTTACCACGTTGTAGACGGTGTTCCTACTCGTATTGGTAAAGATCGTAGAGATTATGTTTTAGCTCCGGACAGAGATACTATTCTTACTGATGTTGAAGCTAATAACGGTACTGTTATTGCTATTGGTAAAATCGAAGATATTTTCTGTAAACAAGGTGTTACTCATGCTATTCATACCGGTTCTAATACAGAAGGTTTGGAATTAACTTTAAAAGCTATTAATAATACTTTGGATTTAAAATCAATTGAATACAAAGCTGTTCCTAATGCTGATAAATCATTTATATTTACAAACCTTGTAGATACTGATATGTTATATGGTCATAGAAATGATGCTGCAGGATATGGTAAAGCTATTGAAGAAATTGATACATATATTCCTAAATTTATTGATGCAATGAGTGATGATGATTATTTAGTTATTACAGCAGATCATGGTTGTGACCCTACTGTTCCGGGTACTGACCATACAAGAGAGTATGTTCCTATTCTTATTTACAGTAAAAAATTAGAACCAAAAAATTTAGGAATGATTGAAGGTTTTGATTCTATTGCAAAATTTATAAAAGAATGGATATTTTAATTTGTTTGTTTTATCATGATTTTGTAGTGATAAGACACTATTAGTATATACAATAAAAAGGAGAGACAAATGAACGTTAAAGTTGAAGACAGTTGCATAGCATGTGGTGCTTGCGAAGCAGTTTGTGGTGATGTATTTTCAGTAGAAGATGTTGCTAAAGTTAATCAAGCAAATGTTGCTGCTAACGAAGATGCAGTTAAAGAAGCTGCTGAATCATGCCCTGTTGGTGCAATCGTTATTGAATAATTTAACATTAAATAACAGTAAAAGGCGGAAACTTTTAGTTTCCGCCTTTTATTTTAATATTTATGTCAAAGATTTAAAGAACATTTTTATTTCAATGCATCTGCGCCTGATACGATTTCAACAAGCTCTTGTGTAATTGCCCATTGACGAGCTTTGTTATAATCAATTGTTAATACTCTTATCATTTCTTCTGCGTTATTTGAAGCTGCTGACATCGCCGTCATTCTTGATGCAAGTTCACTTGCTTGTGCTTCAAGTAATGCTTGGAATAGTAAGTTTGTTATGTACATTGGCACAATTTTTTGTAAAATTGCTTCTTCACTTGGTTCAAAAACCATTAGAGGATCAATCTTATGTTCTTCCTCTGTTTGCAGATTTTCTTTATCAAGTGGAAGTAATGTCCAATTTTCAACAGAATAAGACATCATGTTCTTAAATTTTGTTGTTATAATTTCGATTTTATCGATTTTCTTTTCAACATAGTATTGAGCAATATCTTCTGCTATCAAATTAGCACCTGTAGCAGTTACATTATTTATTTCATCTACATATGTTTTTGCTATTTCAAAATCATAATAGTCATCATTAAGTTTTCTTTTTAATGCGCTTATGCCTTTTTGACCAACAATAAACAAATGTGTTTTTATACCTTTATCTTGATAAGATTTAATCGCACTTAGAGTTTGTCTTACTATGTTTGCATTGTAAGCACCTGCTAAGCCTTTATTCGAAGTAACAACAAGAATGCCAACAGAATCAACAGGTCTTTTTGTTAAAAGTGCCGGATAATTCTCTATTGCAGATTTAACAGTTAATCCTGTCCCTGCTGCGGTTCCACAAGCTGATAACATTTTTTTGAAAACATCAACCAACATGCTTGCAAATGGTCTGGCAGATTTAACTACTGACTCTGCCTTTTTAACCTTTGCCGCCGCAACCATCTTCATGGCTCTTGTTATTTTCTTTGTGTTCTCAACACTTTGTATTCTATTTTTTATATCTTTTAAATTTGCCATTTTTATTTTCCATTATGTTATTTAACAAATGTATTTTTAAACGCTTCGAGATTTTTTGTTAAATCTTTTTTGTCTTCATCTGTTAATGCTTCACCTCTGTTCAATTTTTCAATTAATTGAGGCATATTTGCTGAGTAGTAATCAAACCAATCTTTTTTGAATTGGCTGATATCTTTATTTTCAATATCATCAAGCATTCCTTCATTAGCTGCATATAATATACTTACTTGTTGTGCAACACTTAAAGGCATATATTGAGGTTGTTTTAGTACTTCTGTTAATTTTTGACCTCTTAATAATTGTTTTTTGGTTGCAGGGTCTAAGTCAGATGCAAATTGAGCGAATGCTTCTAATTCTCTGAATTGTGCTAAGTCAAGTCTTAACTTGCCTGCTACTTGTTTAATAGCTTTTGTTTGTGCTGCACCGCCTACACGTGATACTGAAATACCGGCGTTGATTGCAGGTCTTACACCAGAGTTAAACAAGTTTGATTCTAAGAAAATTTGTCCGTCTGTAATTGAAATTACGTTTGTAGGGATGTATGCTGATACGTCGCCTGCTTGTGTTTCAATAATTGGTAAAGCTGTAATACTGCCGCTTCCAAATTTTTCATTTAATTTTACAGCACGTTCAAGTAATCTTGAGTGTAAGTAGAATACGTCCCCAGGATAAGCTTCACGTCCTGGTGGTCTTCTTAATAACAAACTCATTGCACGATAAGCTTGAGCTTGTTTTGTTAAATCATCATATATGATTAAAACGTGTTTTCCTTGTTCTAAGAAACCTTCAGCAATCGCTACACCTGAGAATGGCGCAATGTATTGTAAAGGAGCAGCATCATTAGCTGTTGCTGAAACTATTATTGTATAATCCATAGCTCCATGGTTTTCTAATGTTTTAGCTAATTGTGCAACTGTTGATGCTTTTTGTCCGATTGCAACATATATACAAATAACATCTTGACCTTTTTGGTTGATGATTGTATCTATAGCGATAGCAGTTTTACCTGTTTGTCTATCACCAATAATAAGTTCACGTTGACCACGTCCAATTGGTGTTAGAGCATCAATTGCTGTTAAACCTGTTTGTAAAGGTTGATGTACAGATTTTCTTGCAACGATACCTGGTGCAACTTTTTCTATTGGTAAAGTTCTATCTGAACTTATTTCACCTTTTCCATCAAGAGGAGCACCTGTTGGGCTTACTATTCTTCCGATTAAGCCTTCACCTACAGGCGCAGATGCAATTCTGCCTGTAGTCTTAACTGTCATACCTTCTTTGATGTGTTGATAATCACCTAAAATTACAACCCCAACATTGTCTTCTTCTAAGTTTAATGCTATACCCAAGGTTCCTTTTCCGTCTTGGAATTCTACAAGTTCGTTTGACATTACATTTCTTAGTCCGTACAATCTCGCAATACCGTCACCAATTTCAAGTACGGTACCAACATTAGAGATTTCTGTAACAGAATCGTAATTTTCTACTTTTGTTTTGATGATTGATGTTATTTCATCAGGATTAATTACTGCCATTTTCTACCTCTTATTTTATCATTTCTTTACTTAAATTATCTATTTTGTGTCTTAGCGAATTATCTATAACGCTATCGCCAATTTTAATTATTAAACCTGCTATAATTTCCGGATCTTGTTCAAAGTTAATTATTACAGATTTCTTTAATTTTTCTTCAAGTTTTCTTTGTAGTCGTTCTTTTGCTTCTTGTTTCATTTCTATAGCCGAAACTACATTCACTCTTTCCAAACCTTTAATTAAGTCAAGTTCTTGTTCATAAGCAAGAACTATATATTTAAAAGCTGAAAATCTACTTTTATCTATCAATACTTTTACAAAATTTTTAACAGTTGCACTTATTTTATTTGAAAAAATTTGTTCAACAATATCTTTTTTATCATCTATTCCTACAACAGGATTTGATAGAACTTCATTTAAATCTTGTGATATTTTTAGAGTATCACTTATTGTTTTTAAGTCATTCAAAATATCTTCTGAAGAAATTATGCCTGCATTTTGTAATTCAATCAATGCTTTTGCATATCTCTTTGATACTATTAAAAATTTATTTTGTGCTAATTCTGTCATTATAAATTTAACCCGTCTAAATTATCTATACTTTCGTTTATGTATTTATCGTGTAACGCTTCGTTATTAACAAGCGTATTTTTGATATGTGTTTCTGCAGTTTTTAATGAAGCTAAAGAAGCTTTTTTCATTAATTTTGTATATAAAACTTTTTCTTCTGCTTCAATTATTTTTTCAGCATTTTTCTTTATATTTTCTACTTGTTTTTGAGTGTCTTCCGAAATTTTTTCGCTCAATTTTTTTGCAGTAGAACCTGCATCCTGCAATATGGTTTCAACTTCTTCATTTACGTGTTTTACTTTTTCTTCCGCACTAACAAGGTTTGCTTCAGCTTCTGATTTTGCTGTTTTTGAATCTTCTATCATCTTTTTTATTTTTTCTTGTATTCCTGCAATTATTACACTTACATCAATTTTTTTACATATGTAAGCCAATATAGCTATGAAAATTACAAAGTTAAATGTATTTGAATGGATTATTAATTCCCAAAATTTTATCAAATTTTCCATTTATTTTATCCTTCTTGCATAATCTTATTTACTGCTTCTTCATCAATTGAGTCTATATTTGAAGTTTCTCCCAATATTTTTGATGAAATTGTTTCTGCAATACCTTTGATATGCTGTTTTAATTCGTTTGAAACATTGTTTGAAGTATTTGTTAAAGATTCTTTTTTTGCTTTAATATCTTCATTTGCAACATTTTTTGCATTAGCACACATTTCAGATTTCTCAGCTTTTGCTTTGTCTGTAATTTCTACCATTACTTTTCTTGCGTCAGTATTTGCTTTTGCTAATCTATCTGCTCTGTCTTTTATCAGATTTGTTGCTTTTTGGTTTGCTTTATCAGCTTCATCATAATTATCGTCAACAAATTTCTTTCTTTGTTCTACAATTTTTGCCAACGGATTGTACATAATTATGTTCATTAATATTGCAAATACAATAAAACTTATTCCTGATACTAAAAATGTTGCGTTAAATTCCATATCTTAATCCTTGTTAATGTGGGCTGTAATAAAATTACAGCCCTTAATCTTTATGTTAGCCTATCATACCTACTAATTTCATAGCGATAAATAAAGCATACAATGCGCAAGCTTCTGATAAAGCAGCACCCATTAGGAAGAAACCTACAGCTTTACCGGCAATTTCTGGTTGTCTTGAAATACCTTCGATTAAACCTTTTGTTGCAATACCAATACCTAACCCTGCACCTACTGCACCAAAACCGATTGCAATACCTGCACCTAATTGTGCTAATTCTGAAATTGTTTGTACGTCTGCCATTTTTTTTCTCCTTTTATTTTTTCTATACTTTGTTTTATTTAACCTAAAACTTACTCTTCATTTACTGCCATCGAAATATACGCAATTGTTAGCATCATAAATACTAATGCTTGTACAAATGCTACAAATACTTCAAAAAACATTATTGGTAACGGTAAGAAATATGCACATAAACTTAGCAATACTCCTACCAAAACTTCTCCTACAAATATGTTACAAAATAGACGAAGAGCCAAACTGAACGGTCTTGTAATCATATCCAATAAGTCTATTAAGAACATTACTATTCCAGGGAAACTCAATCCATGGTAGAAGAAATGTATGCCTTTTTCTTTTATACCAACAGCTAAATAATATATCAGAACGATTATTGCCATAGCTGCTGTCATGTTGATGTCATTTGTCGGAGATGCTAATTCACCTTGTTTCAAATGAATTAATTTCCATGGAAGCTGTCCCATTAAATTCGCTGTAACAATAAATAAAAATAAAGATGCAACAATAGGAATATGTTTTCTCCCTTGTTCTCCTATCATTGAATCAGTTAAGTTCCAGAAAAAACCCATAATACTCTCACAAAATGCTTGTAATTTTGTAGGTATTATTGATAATTTTCTTGTTGCTACCACAGCTATAACTAAAACAAATACCATGGCAATCCACATGGTCAAAATCGTATCCATATTGAATGTGTAATTGCCTATATTTGCTATCCAATGTCCTTCTGTACTCATAAGCCATCCTCTTATTTATTTTTTATTATATGTTGCTAAAAAAAAAAATGCAAAATTTTTTTGTTATAATATTTCCATGGCTATTTTTTCTTTTGAAAAGTTGGATTCAACAAATTTATATTTAAAACAAAATTTTGAAAAATATAATAATTTTGATATTATTCTTGCGCATGCTCAAACAGGTGGTTATGGCCGTTTTAAAAGAGAGTGGATAGACTTGGGAAAAGAGAATATTTTTATGAGTATTTGTCTTAAATTTGACAAATTTACAGATAATTTGCTTTCGATTTCTCAGTATGCTGCACTTATACTAGCTGAAACATTTGATAAATATTCTGTTACTCCTATTATTAAGTGGCCAAATGATATTTTAGTTAATTCTAGAAAAATTGCGGGTATCCTTGCTGAATCAGTTTTTGAAAATTCGAAATTTATCGGTATTGTGTTAGGTTTGGGGATTAATTTACATGCAAATAAAAATGATTTTTCTGCTATTAATCAATCTGCAACTGCTTTAGATATTGAATATGGTAAAAAAGTTGATAAATTAGCTTTTATTGAGGACTATATGAATCTTTTTGAAGCAAATTATTCAAATTTTATTAACTTTGGTTTTTCTTTTTACAAACATGACTATGTATCTTATCTTAATTCTATTGATAAAGTTGTTACAATTACAAATAACGAAAATACTATAACCGGTGTTGTTAAAGGTGTATCTGATAATGGGATGCTTCTTTTATGTATTGACAATATAATAAAAGAAATATCTGCAGGAGATATTTCTTTTATTTAAAAATATTCTTTCTAATATTAAAAATCAACTTGATCTCTTGTTTCAAGATATTCTCTTACAAAATTTAGCGCAGATTGAACAATACGAGTTATTCTTGAAGAAGAAAGGCCAACTTGTCTGGCGATATCTTTAACTTGCATGTTTCTGTAAAAACGATATTCAACAATTGTTCTGTCTTTTTGTGGAAGTTGTGCAATTGCTTCCTTTATCATTCTTCCCATTTCAGTGATTTCTGCAGCTTCATCTGGCATTGCTTTAGTATCTTTTACGAAGTCGAAAGGGGAATCGTTATCCGAGTTTGCCATAGCTAAAGAATCAATGGAAAGAATCGTTTCATAAACAGCTTCTCTTACTTTTGAAGGTGTTACATTCATTTCACCATCTTCGCCTTCAGTGAATTCTTCTCCTTCTTCACCTTCTTTTTTATGTTTTAGCGAATACCATTTGTAACGATTTCTTAATTCATTTCTTATTGCCCATCTTACAGCAGTTCCAATATAGGCTGAATTATATTTTTCTAATTGTTCTTCTGTCTTATTCTTTATCATTGTTTGAACAGCAATAATACCAATGCTCACAAGTTCCTCATATTCTACCATGTGAGTAGGTATTCTTCTATGTTCAATTTTTGCAACTTTTTGAACAATATCTATGTATTCTTTTATTCGTTCGTTACTTTGTATCATTAAGAGCTCTATTAAAAAATTTACACTAACGTCTTGTTTTTCTTAAATTATATACAAAAAGTAAAATTTCTGCAACTGCCTTGTATAACTCAGGTGGTATAAGCTGATTAACTTCAACCATCCGGTACAATGCTCTTGCTACAGGCGCATTGTCTATTACCGGTACTTGATTTTCTTCTGCTATTTGTATAATTTGTCTTGCTATTAACTCAGAACCTTTTGCTGTTAACATCGGCGAATCCATTGTTTCTTGATCATATTTTAGTGCACATGCAACATGTAGTGGATTACGAACTACAAAATCGGCTTCCGGTACACTATCCATCATCCCTCTTCTTAGCATTTGCATACGTCTTTGTCTTAGTGCTGCTTTGACATTTGGGTCGCCTTCTGTATTTTTATATTCATCCTTTATTTCTTTAAATGACATCTTTTGGTCTTTTAAAAATTTCCACTTAGTCATGCCGTAGTCTGCTGCGGCTATTACTAAGAATGCAATGCATGCTTTTGTGATAAAATCTGTCATTAATTTCCCAAATTCTATCATTACTGCAAAGTTATTATCTATTTCCGCTAACTGCAAAATTGTTGGTAAATGCTGTGAATATACCATCCAGCCTATATATCCTAAAATAAGTACTTTTACAATATTTTTTACAAGCTCGAATGCAGTTTTTACGCTTATTAAATTTTTAAAATATTTTGTGGGATTTAATTTGTCCAATTTTGGTATTAATGGCGCAGTTGCAATAAGTGGCCCAACTTGGATAAAATCTGATAGTATTGCTATAAGCCAAGCAACAAATAATATAGGACCAATTATGAGTACGGTAGGTATTGTTGCCATTGTTAGTGCGTACATAGTTCCTATTACATCTAAATTCGCATTTGGTATTTGTTCATACAGTAGAACATATAACTTAGTTATTTGATGCCATATAAACGGAGCTAATGCATTTATTGCCGAAAACATTACAAGAAGTGAAAGTGCAGTTGAAAAGTCTTTAGATTTAACAACTTGTCCTTCTTGTCTTGCTTTTTTCAATTTCTGCGGTGTAGCATCAAACTGCTTATCTTCATCACCCATTATGATTTCCTTTAGTTGGTTATTTATATATTAATTAAAATAAAGAATCCTTTCAAGTTAATGAAAGGATTCTTTAAAAAATTGTTTGTTGATATATTATTCAGATACAATTTTAATGCCTGAACTTGTACCAATTCTGTCAGCACCGGCTTCAATAACTGCAAGTGCATCTGCTTTAGAGCGAACTCCACCTGAAGCCTTTACCATCATTCCGTGTGATGCTACTTTGTCATGCATTATTTTTACATCTTCCGGTTTTGCTCCAACACCACCTTTTACAAATCCTGTTGAAGTTTTAACTAAATCAGCTTTAGCTTCTATGCATAAATCACATGCTTTAGCGATTTCTTCTTTTGTTAATAAGTCTGTTTCTAAAATTACTTTTAATAAAGTTTGTCCGCATGCTTCTTTCACTGTTTTTATATCTTTTACAATGTAGTCATAATCTTTACTTTTCATTGCTGTTACGTTCATAACCATATCTATTTCATCAGCACCGTCTTCAATTGCTGTTTTAGCTTCAAATGCTGTTACTTCAGATTTGCTTGCCCCTAAAGGAAATCCTACTACTGTTACGATTTTTACACCTGAACCTTCTAAGTGTTCTTTTGCCAATGATACATATGCAGGATTTACGCATACGCCCAAAAATTTGTGTTCTTTCGCTTCTTCAAATAATTTGATTAAATCATCTTTTGTTGCATCTTGTTTTAATAATGTGTGTTCTACGTATTCATTAAGTGGTTTCATCTATAACCGTCCTTTCCTTTATATTATTATTCTAATATAAATACTTTTTTTGTATTATTTTTGTTAATAAAACTTATTATTATTGTTTTTTAACCATTTATTTGCTATATTTTTTATTATCTAAGAGGGTTATTTTTATGTTTGATATAATTTTTTCAAAATCAGAGGATACTGTTTCCAGATTTGATTCAAAATTAAATGGTTTTTATACTGCTTTAAAAGAAATTTATAATTACGAATCTGTTTCTGAAGAGCGTAAAAATTATCTTACTGATATAATGAATGAATATGGATATTTGAATTATCCGCATATCAAGGCTCTTGAAGAATTATCTCCGGCTGAGACTTTATTTTGTTTAGAATTTAAATGGAAAAATAACGGTGTTTTTTCTGCGGGTAATTTCTTATTTGAAAACAATCAAATAAGTGTATTGCAACGTAATAAAATTCGTACTTCTGATTGGATTTGTAAAGAGGGTCATGAGGTTAAATTAATTAATCTTCCTGCTCTTTCAAACGGTAATAATTCCAATGAGTGTGCAAAATTTATTGATTGGTTGAAGCAGTTATTGATTTTACCAACTGGAAATATGAAATTTGGTATATTAGATACAACTATGTATTTAGTTCCTTTTCACCCTCGTGATTTTGGATGTGCTTATCTTCCTTTGGGTATGGAGGCTTCTGATACTCTTTATGATTCTATTATTGGTGAAAAAACAGGAATGGATGTAACTCAGCAAGTTGTAATGTTTATTAAAATGGCGCAATTGGCTGGTCATCCTGTTATATATGATATTTTGCCTCAGATATCAAGATTTTCTAAGTATGTTTTACTTCGTCCGTTTATTGCTCGCTGGTTTGATATTAATGATTTGATTTCTAAAATTACAAACAAGGTTGACGATGCTGTTTTGTCGTTGGCTAATAAGTATTCTAAATCTGATATCGAAATTGTAAAAGAACTTTATAAAGAGCTTTTAAATTCTGGTAATGGTACAATATCTGAACATTATAAAGAAATTTATGATGCAATTGATAGTCTTTTATTGCCATACAAAAAAGAAATTTCTAATAAAATGGCTGAAAAATCATATCAAGAAAAAATTTGTAAGCGTGTCGAGAAAATTATTTCTAAAATTAATGGTAAACCTGTTAGCAAGATGAAGTCTTTATCAGATTTGGTTAATGTTAAAGAAACAGTTGAAACACTTATTAAAGAAAATTTATGGCCTTTACCGGGTGGGGCATGGTGTTCTTCAGGTATGCCTGTATTTGATAAAATGTCTGAATCTAGTTGTTATCCTATGTTTTTACATTTTAATAAGGATGGCAATGATGTTACGGAGTTTGCTAATTTAGATTGTCAAACACCTATTTATTTTGCGTATCTTGACAAAAATAAATACAACGAAAAAGTTATTGATACATATATTGAGTATCTTGATGAAATTCAAAAATTGTATAATGTTGATGGGTTTAGGGTTGACCATGTTGATCACATTGTTGATGAAATTTCTCAAAATGATGGATTCCCTATTAGTTATCGATGTCCGTCAAAAGTTTTGGGAAAAGTTAATTCTCATTTTAAGAAAAAATTTCCTTATTTTTCAACGCTTGCTGAATATATGTTGTGGGATAAATACTACAAAGAGTACCATATTGATATGAAATTTGATTTGTTGTGGGGTGATGATATTGTGTCTCAATCTGACAAAACCCCTGCAGAAATTATAAAAGACAACCAATATTTGGCGAATTTTAACATTCCGCTTTATAATAAATCAAAGCTTTCTGTTTTGAAAACTTATAATAATCAGGATGGTGAATTTGTTTCAATTGACAGATATCCTGCACAACTTGGCGAAAGTGGTGCTATGTATAAGTGGTTTAAGTATAAGTTTTTACCTGGAGGAAAGTTTGCTTCTCGTCCTATGATGTATGTAGATGGAGATGAAAGTTTTACTCAAGTTGGTATTGAGCATACAATTACTAACGAAGTTCCGATGAAGCGTGAAAAGAATTATTATTTTTATGCAAAATTTGATGCTATTAGCAGATTTGTTAAAACTCAAGATATTATAATAAACGGGGAGGCGCAAATAATTGCAGAAGACAATGAGGGCTTTGCAACTTGGATGATTACAAAAGAACCTTTAAAACAAGCCTTTTTGATTATTTCTAATTGTAATTCTCCTTTTGAAAAATTTAATAAACAATCTGAGGATGGTACATCATATACTGATGTTGTTGTTGGTCAAGATATTTACAATAAAACGGTGAATATTCCTGGAGATTATGCTGCTGTCGCTGAGTATGTATTTGATGGTAAAGCATTTTCTAAAGTTGATTTTGCTTATCCTGAGAATTCTTTAACGTTCCCAACTTTATATCCGGGTGAATTTAAAATTTTTGTTATTACAAAATAAATGGGTTTCGATGAAAATATTTTTAATAATATTAACCATAATATTCTGGGGTATTGCTTCGGTGATTCAGTTTATGATTCACAATAGAACAAGTGATACAGTTCCGCCTTTGGTTAGAAATTTGTTATTGATATTTGTTGCGTTAGGTTGTTTTACCTTTTGCTTGGTTACATCTACTGAAGACTAGACTGAATGAATAACTGATAAATTATTTTTGCGTTTATTTTGATTTTTTATTTTCGTAATTCTTTCTTGAATATGTTCTCTGTGTTCAGATTTATTTTTTATAGTTAAGAATTTTCTGTAATATCTTATTGCATCCGTAAATCTTTTTAACTTATCAAAACAAATTCCAATACCAAGAATTGCTTTTTCATATTTTGGATTTATTTTTAATATTTGGTAGAATGTCATGCATGCTTCTTTATATTTTTCTAAGCTCATCAATAAAGCAGCTTTGTGCTGATGCGCTTTAAAAAATTTGGGAGCTTCCTCATTGATTTTGTCGTAGATTAACAGAGCCATCTCTTCTTCTTCACATAGCTCGTGTGCTATTGCCAATTGTACTTGTGCATTTAAATTTGTATCATCCAACTTTATAGCGTTTCTTAATTCTTTTATTGATTTTTCTGCCTTGCCGTCAAGTAATAAGCAAATTCCTAATTCATAAGAAATATCTTTATTTGAAGAATCAATTTGTTGAGCTTTTTCTAATGTACTTATAGCTTTTGAAAATTCTTGAAGATGTTTATATGAAAGAGCTAAACCGTAATATGCTTCTAAGTTTTCTCTATTTAGTAAAATTGCACGTATATATTTTGGAATGCTCTCTTTAAACATCATTGTCGATCTAAGTGCATCAGCTTGTGAGCAAAGAACAAAAGATTCATCTTGATGCAATAAATCAGGACATGTCATATATTTGTTTTTCTTAATTTTATTTTTATCTTCTGTTTGTAGTGTCATTTCTTTCCTCTGTGTCTTTATTCTATTGATTTTTTTGAGGCATGGTATCAACCTGTAGTATGAATTTTATTGACCATTGGATTTATTTTTATTAGTGTGTTATAAATTTTTTATGAGATTAATTTTGCTTATAGCTTTTCTTTTTTATGCACTGCCTGTATTTGCTGTTGATACAGTATCACTTTCAGGTGTGCAAAAAAATAAGGTGCAAATTTCTAAACAAAAAGACAAAATTAAAGGTAGTCTATTAATAAAGAATGACGAACTTTTACAATCTTTAATTGAAACTCAGCAAAAACAAGATTTAGCAGATATTGAAGCTCTTTGGAAGGGAACTGTTGAAAATAATAAAGTTATTGAATTTGCTTTGAAGAAACTTGCCACTCCCGAAAGTCAAAGAAGAATACATTCTTCTTTAATGGCTAAAACGTTATCTGCTGTTGTTAGTGGAACATCTTTTGTTCCATCATTTATGGGTGCTGATCCTGCTATACAAACTTCTGCATTTGCTGCAGGTAGACTTGCTCAAACTCTTTTGAATAAAAAACATGTTCCGCAAGAGGTGCCTCTTACTGATACTGAACTTATTGAATTTGCAGGACTTGTTGAGTCTTTGCAGGATAAAATTATTATTGCTTATTATAACTATAAAAATTCTCTTATTATGCTAAAAGATACGCGTCAAAGAATGATTTTGTATTCTAAAAATTATTCTAATGCATTAGATAAAGGTGATATTTTAGATATTTCTATTTCTTCAAATTTGTATCAATCTATGCAAGTACAGGAATATGAGTCTGAAATGAATTGTGAAAAATATCATTTGGAGTTACAGCGTTTAGCTGGTAAAAAAGTTGTTGATAATTTAAATTTGTATATGTTTGATTATGATACAGCTTTATTTGGTGGAGGAAAAACAACAAAATGAAACAACTTTACTTATTAATACTTTTGTTTGTTTTAGTGCTTCCTTCCGGATGTTTCGCTGTTACATTTGAAGAAATTGATTCTGTAAAAGAACATGCTTATCGTGTTGGAACAAGTGATGAGGTTGAATTAAGATATCAAGTTAGAGATAAAATTAATCTTGATACTGTAAAAAAAGAAAATGATATTTTAGATTCTAGGGCTCTTACTTATGCTGATTTAAGTATTAAGAAAATATCAAAGGAAATCTCGAATAATTTGGATTTAAAATCTAAAGATATGATGGAGGACTTATCTTTATTGTGGAAAGGTGCCGCCGTACAAAGTGATACTATAAAATTTGCATTGTATAAGCTTGCAAATCCTGATGCTGATAAACCAAACGAGCATTCAGTGAAAAAAGTTTTGTCTACAATTGCAAGTATGTCTACTCTTGTTGGTGCCGGTATTGGAAACCCAATTTTATCTTCAGGGTCTTTTTTAGGTAGTAATTTGTTAGGTATTGCCTCTCAGGATGATAAGTCTATGAATTACAAATTTTCACGTGTTACTGATGCTGATATGATAATTTTAGTTAGAAAAATTGATGAATTACAACAAGTAATTGTTAACTCTTATTATGATTATATGTCGGCTCGTAAGTTATTTGATTTATATATTCAGCAAACAAAGTCTTCATACAATAATTTTAGTTATGCAGAAAAAGGTGCATCTAGGGAAGTTATACTTGTTGCAGATGCATATTATCGTGAATCTGCTGACAGACAAATGCATGCTCGTAATGACTTTTATGCAAAACGTGCTGCTCTCGAACAGTTAGTTGGAAAAGAGATTTTTCAGCAATTTGAAAAAAACTTAGATGTAAGGGAATCTGCCCGAAAAAAATAATGTGATTGTATTATGTGTAAAATGATTGAATTTATAAAAAAATTGTTTTCTTTTAAAATCTCCGATGAAGAAATTGCTGAGCACGAGTGGGTACTTTGCCCAAAATGCAATGTTAATGTAACAAAAGAGGATATCTTCGATAATAATGGCTTTTGTCCTAATTGTAAAACTAAAATCGTAATAGATTGAGCTTTTATGACAGGCGTCTAATCATTTCTTGTGCTTCTTCGTTATCAGCAAAAATTTCTACAGATCTTTCTGCATATTCAAGTGCTTTATCAGTATCCTTTAATTGCTCATAGCACTTTGCTAAATTCATTAACATCAGACTATTATTAGAATTTAATTTTAATATTGCTTCAAAAATGTTTGCTGCTTGTTGAAATTCTCCGTTATTATAATATGTTAAAGCCAAGATGTTTTCTGTTTCAACATTCTTATTTATTTCGTATGAAGCAATCAAGTATCGTTTTGCGCAATCATAATCTTTTATCATGAAGTAAGCTTTACCTAAAAGATATAACAAATAATCATCGTTAGATGCTTTTTGAACTGCTTTTTCAAGTAATAATATGGCCGCCTCATTATCATTGAGTGCCATTTTATTTTTTGCTGCAAAAGTTAGAATACTTTTATTATCACTATTTGTTTCTAAAACTTTTTTGTATATTTCTTCAGCATTTGTATATTCTCCAATTGCGTGTAAAAAATTTGCGTATTCAAATTGAATAGTAACATCATCAGGAGAAATTTCTAAAGCTTTTTCAAATTCGTCCTTTGCATAGTCAAACAATCTTTTATTTAGATATATTACGCCTAAATCTTTATGTGTGTGTGCATCATTAGGTTCCAGTTCAATAACTTTTTTGAAAATTCTTTCAGCGGTATCTGTGTCATTTGTTTTAACGCATAACATAGCATACTCGTGGTATAAATTTGCTGTTACGGAACCTTGCATTATTAGGTGTTCATATATATCTTTTGCATCTTCATATCGTCCGTTTCTTATATACATATTTGACAGTTTTTGTGCCATAATCACTGATTTTGGATTTCTTTTTACAAGTTTTTCCATCATCTCTATTGCTTCCTCGTCTTGTCCAAGGTGTTCGTGACAACAGGCTAAGTTATATAAGAAATTGTGCTTATCAGGAAATACTTCGGTTAAGTGTTTGTAATGTTCAATTGCTTTTTCATATTGATCAGATTTGTATTCTGATAATGCAAGAGCTGCAATATATTGGTCAGAAGGCTCGATTGCATAAGCTTGCTCAAAGTATTTACATGCTTCGGCATTTCTATTTTGTATTTGTAATATTGAACCTATGTTGTAGTATGTAAGTGGATTAACTATATCAAGTTCTGTTGCTTTTAAATAATTTTCTAAGGCTGCTTCGTGATTTCCTGCTGATAAATAAGCAGTTCCTAAGTTATTATATGTTTGTGCATTATTTGGATTTAGTTCAGCAGATTTTGAAAGATATAATATGCAATTTTCAACATCTCTTAATGCAAGGTAAGTTGTACCTACCAAATAATAACTTTTTGGATCTTCAGAATCTTTTTCTAGTGTTTTTAATGCTAAATCAATGGCCTTTTCCGGCTTATGCGTTTTTAAGTATACTATTGAAAGACTACTGTATGCATCCATATAATCTTCTCTAAGCTCAATTACTGTTTTGTATGCTGTTTCCGCATGGAGGTAATCTCCAATATTGTCGTAGCATGTACCCAAATAATACCAGCAAGTTGCATCATCTTGTTTGTATTTTACTACTGTCTCAAAAATTGTTCGTCCTTCTTCATACAATTTTAGATTTACATTGCATAGTCCAAGTAATTTTAATAATTCAATATTGTGTTCATCAGTTTTTAATAAGTCTTCAATTTTTATTTTTGCTGTTTCAAACTGATTTTCACTTACTAATTCAGTTATTTCGTTTAAAATGTTATCCATACTTTACATTATATACGAAAAATTTTTAATTAAAATATATTTGTGTTACAATAGTCATGCTAAATAGGGGATAAGGAGGATTATTTTGTCACAGCAAAATATATTTCATGACGGTAATATTATACCTGTTAATATAAGAGAA
>CACZSH010000009.1 GCA_902783785.1 uncultured bacterium
ACCTACCGGTTAACAGCCGGTTGCTCCACCATTGAGCTACTGAGGAATATCTTTCAGTTTTAATGGATTTTAGTTTCCAATTTGAAAACCGTATTAATATTATATACAAAAATTTTATTCTTGTAAAGTGTTTAATTTTTTATATTACTAATTCTTATCAAATATTCTATTTCTTTATATAGTGCGCTCAATTCTTTAAATGTTCCTGTATCAATGATTTCTCCATTTTTTATGTATACTATTCTATCGCACATTTTTAATGTTGATAATCTGTGCGCTATTGCAATTATTGTCTTTTTCCCCTTAAACTCTTTTAACATTTCTGTTACTTCGTTTTCGGTTTTTAAATCCAGTGATGATGTTGCTTCGTCAAATATTAATATTTTTGGATTTCTATATAATGCTCTTGCTATTGCTAATCTTTGTTTTTGTCCTTGTGATAAACCATTTGAACCTAAAATTACTTTTGCTTTTGATTTTTCTTCAAATGTTTCTACATATTCCCATAATTGTGCTTTTTTTAGTGCTATTTCTACTTTTTTATAATCTATCTCTTCTTCTTCTATTCCCCATGCTACATTTTTTGCAAAAGATCCATCTACTAAATTTATATTTTGTGGCACATATCCTATTATTTTTCTTAAGCTAAAAAAGTTTCTTTGGTTTATAAATATGTCATCAAGAGTTATGTTTCCATAGTCTACCGGTAACAAACCCATTATTATTTCTGCTAATGTTGATTTGCCGGCTCCTGAGTCTCCTATTATTCCTATAAATTCTCCGGCTCTTATTTCTAAATTTAAATTTTTTATTACAGGTTTATTTTCTTTATATTGAAAATTTATTCCTTCAAGTATTAATGACTTTTTAAATTCTAATGGAGGCAATTGGGCTTCTAAATCCGGTAAATCTTGTTCTTCAAATTTATATGTTTTTGCGTATTCATTTAATTTTTCCATTAATCTTTTTGTTGTGTTGATTTGATTAAATGCACTTTGTATTCTGTTTAAAGCAGGTGCTATTCTAAATATTGCCATTACAACCAAACCATATGAGGCTAAAATTTTTGTGGTATCTGATAAATTTTGTAATGTGATTATTAGTGCAAAGATTATAAATGTTATTACTATAAGAGTTTCTATTATATATGGCGGAATTAGTGTATAATAATTATTTTCAAGCATTGTTTGATTATATTTCTCTTGATTGGTTTGAAATCTTTTGAAAAAATAATTCTCTATTCCTAAAATTTTTACTTCTTTAAAATTTTCTATACATTCTATTATGATGTTATTGTTATCAACAGAAGTTCTTGCTATTTCTGCTGATATTGAGTTAGTTTTATTTTTAAAAAATTTATTTTGAAGTTTCATCGCAAAATATAAAAATATACTTGTGATAATTGCTGTTAGAGGTAGTTTTATTAGTAATAACAGTAAAATTATTCCAATTACAATGGTGTTAATTATTATATTTAATGTTCTTAAGACATATCCATCAAGAACTTGTCCTATCAAAATTGTAAGGTTATATATTTTTTCAGATGCCGGTGTTTGCATGTTGTTTTTATACGATGCATAAAGATAATATCTCATAAATTTTGATGTTATATCATTTTTCCAGCTAACTATAAATTTGTTTTGAAAATATATTGTTCCCATCATGTAAATATTTTTCAAAACAAATATTAAAATTGCGCCAAAACCTATTAAAAATGTATTTATTCCAACATTATTAAGATGCAGGTTTTCAGTTATTAATGTATAGAGCTCCGTATTTGTAATTGTTTCTGGATTTATTATCATAAGTATAAACGGATAAATTAAGGCAATTCCAATAAATTCCATACAGCCTGCTATTATAGACAAAAATATAAAAAAGTATATTTTACTTAATTTATCTTTTCCGTAATTATCTAAAAATAATTTAAAATTTTTGTATATCATAAATTTATTTTACATTAAAAAAAAATTAAGTTCTTTTATTTTTGCTAAAACTAAGATATAATGTAATAAAAAGGAGGTATATTATGTCAAATCCTGTTTTTACAGAAAATGCAGTTAAAACCGATAGTTCTGCTTATACAGGTTTACCAATGACTATACAGGGTGTAATTAACAAAACAGGTTTTTTATTGATTTGTTTGTTAATGTCTAGTTTTTATATTTGGAGAATGTATTTTCAAGGTTTTACTGATAAAGTTGCAATGCTTACTGTTGTAGGTTTTATAGTAAGTATAATTGCATTTATTACTTGTATGTTTAACAGAAAAGTTTTAAACATTGCAGCTCCGATTTATGCTGTTGGTGAAGGTTTAATTTTAGGTGGAACAACTGCATATATAGAAACTCAATATCCAGGTATTGCAATGCAAGCTGTTGCTTGTACTTTTGTTGCTTTTGCATCTATGCTTTTTGCTTATCAGTTAAAATTAATTCGTGCAACTGAAAAATTTAGAAGTGTTATTATTATTTCAACACTTTCTATTGCAGGCATTTACCTTATACAACTTATAGGAATGTTTTTTGGTAAAAGTATTCCTCTTATCTTTACTTCAAGTAATTTTGGTATAGGGTTTAGTTTGCTTGTTGTTGCGATTGCTGCATTGAATTTAATTTTAGATTTTGACTTTATTGAACAAGCGTATAAAAGAGGTATGGACAAAAGCTTTGAATGGTATGGTGCTTTTGGCTTGATGGTTACTCTTGTTTGGTTATATATAGAAATTCTAAATCTTTTAGCAAAATTGAGAAACAGATAACTTTTAGAAAGTTTTGACAAAAAGGTGAAAGTTTAACTTTCACCTTTTTGTTGTAAAAATTTTAGTTTTAAAATAGAATTTGGTTATGAGTAAATTTTTTGATTTCTTAAAAAGAACAGAAAATATTTTTTTAATTATTGCTTTAACGTTTGGTCTGATTTTTTGCTTTATAAATTTGCCTTTTGCAGCATCTGATGAATCTTCTCATTTTATTAAAATATACAATTTTACGGAAGGTTCAATTAATTTTCAAAAATATACAGTTAATAATAAAACATACACGGCTGCAGTTATGCCCAAAAACTTATATGATATAATTGCCTATTATGAGTCTGTACGTTATGACAAGTTAAAAATAAAAAGTTCTGATATAACAAAGAATTTAGTTGTAAAAATAGACAAAAAAAATCTACTACCAGTTGTTTATATACCTACGAGCTATACTATTTGTTCTTATTTACCAGAATTTTTAATTTTTACTTTTTTTAAAATATTTAATTTACCTATTCTTGTTATATTTTACGCATTAAGATTAATTTCTCTTTTGTTTTATATTCTATTGACTTATTTTGCAATTAAAATTATTCCAGTAAAAAAATGGTTATTAATGATGTGTGCGACCTTACCGACTATTATATATCTTGCAGCATCTGTTTCTTCAGATGGTATTTTAGCCGGTTTTTGTTTTTTGTTTACGGCATATGTTTTAAATTTGGCATTTAACAAAAATATAAAAAAAATAGAATTAAAACATATTTTAATTTTTACTTTTCTAATCCTTTACATAACTATTTGTAAATATCCATATAGCTTTTTAGTTTTCTTATTTTTTAGTATTCCAAAAGAAAAGTTCGAAAATTTTAGGCTTTATTTAAAAAATTTTATTTTAATTTTACTTTTGCTATTTGTATATATATTAGCAAATGTTTTATATTTTCTTTTTATATCAAAAGGTTTATCACACATTAACGAAAATATTGAGCCTTTTCAAAATATGTTAAATATCTTGATAAACAATCCAATAAATTTTTTTAATGCGGTTATTTTTGATCTGCAACATGTTGTTCCATATATTATGCAATCTGTTGCAACTTTTGGCTGGCAAGAAGTTTATTTATTACCACGTATTAGTTTCATTTACATGGTTTTTTTGGCTATGTCAGCATTCCAAAATGAAAAAGATGGACCTTATTATCTTGATATTTCAGTAAAAAATAAACTTATATATTTATCAGTTTTTTGTGGGTTTATTTTTATAACACTGTTAACTTGTTACCTATTATTTTCTTATAAAGGGGAAATCGGAATAAGAAATATGCAAGGTAGATATTTAATACCTGTTTTACCATTGATATTTTTATGTTTTTCCTCAAAAAATTATTTTAAAACCAAAATTTTTAAATATGTTTCAATCATATACATTTTATTTGTGTACTTTGTATCAAGTATTGTTATTTTAAATAATTACTATATCATTTAAATCAATTTATCGGTCATTATCCCATTTTTTTGGATCAAATTTTAAATCTTTTACAGTTATTTTTAAAGATTTAGTATATGGTGCTAAAGTTTCTAATATTTCATGTTTTCTTAGTAATAATTCTTGAGCAACTGCAGCATTTTTACATGCAATTATCATGGTATACTGTGGAGCCATTCCATAAGGATATGATAGTTCGTTAAATTTTTCTCCAACGGCTTTATTCCAAAATTTATAGAGTGTATTTCGGTTTATTGCTTTTTTTATCAAATTTTTAGTATTATTACTAAATTCATATTCGGATTTTTGTCCTGATTTATTTGTATCGTCAAGCATTGAAGCTAAGATATCATCTATTCCGTCAAAATTTGTATATAAAATTTTTTTCATAAAAACTCGATATTTTTTATTTATGGTAAAATTTAAACTATGAAATTAGATAACTTAAATGATATCATAAATAAATCTAAAAATATACTTATTGCAACTCATATAAATCCTGACGGTGATGCCTTAGGTTCAATGACGGCAGTTTATTCTTTAATTTTAGAAAATTTTAAGAAAAAAGCAACTATGCTTGTTTTATCACATATACCTAATGTTTATAATTATTTGCCGCATATAAAAGAAGTAAAATTTATAGATGAAGTAGATAAGTCAATGGTTTATGATTTGGTTATTGCTGTTGATTTGGCTGCATTAGACAGATTGGCTGATGCTCAAATTCTTTACGAGAAAGCTAAATTTAAGGTTAATATTGATCATCATAAAACTAATAATAAATATGGAAATATTGTGGTTGTAGAAGGTGATGCAAGTTCTGCTGGTGAGGTTATTTACAAAGTTGCAAAAGATTTAGATTGGAAAATAAGTCAAGATACTGCATTATGTTTATATACTTCAATTTTAACAGACACCGGTGGCTTTAGATTTGACAATACTTCGGCTCAATCTTTAAGAATTGCTGCTGCATTAGTAGATATTGGTGTTAAACCTGTTGATGTTTACAAAAAATGTTATGAAAATAAGTCAAAAGAACTTGTTTTATTCCAAAATTATTGTGTTAATAAGGCTCAATTTCTTGATGATGATAAGATTGCATATCTGGTTATTTATAAAAAAGATTTGGATAAGTTTAATGCGAAAAGTGATTATACTGACGGTATAGCAGAAACTTTGCGTTCTATTCATACAACAGAAGTTTCTTTTGTGTTGAAAGAAATAGGTGATAAAGTATTTAAAGCTTCTATGAGAAGTAAGCATATTGATATAGCAAAAGTTTGTGAATATTTTTCAGGAGGCGGTCATAAGTTTGCTGCAGGATGTACAGTTAAAGCTTCGGCTGAAGATGCGATTAAGCGTATTGTTAATCAAATTCATTTACAGGATTTTTAATGAAAAGATTTATTGTATATTTTAAACGACTTATAACATCTGTGCTTGATAATGACTTTTTTGGAATGGCTTCTGAAATGAGTTACATGTGTTGTTTGGGAATATTCCCTATGATGTTATTTTTAACAGGTGTATTTGGTTGGCTTGGAAAACATGAATTTATGCGTCCGATTTTTGCTTTTATGGCTTCTATTATGCCTGGCGATTCAATGAGTCTTGTACAGACTGTGTTAAAAGAAGTAATATTTTATAACAAAGGCGGATTTTGGTCTGTTTTAGGGTTTATTATTACTTGTTTTTTAACTACAAATATGGTTGCTATTATTGCAAAAGGTTTAAACAGAGCTTATAAAATAAGTGAAACTCGTTCATTTTTGTATACAAGAGCAGTGGCTTTTTTGATGGTTTGTGTTGATACGGCTGTTTTATTTTTAACTATTAACTTGATTATCTTCGGAAAAATTATTATAAATTTCTGTGTTGTATATTTAAATTTGGGTCAAACTTTTGCTGACATATGGCTGATTTTTAGATGGCCTATTGCATTTTTTGCCTTGTACTTAATGGCATTTTTACATTATTATCTTTTGCCGGATATGAAAGGGTCAGAAAAATTAAAATTAAAAAGTACAGTACCTGGAACATTTTTCTTTTGTATTTCTTGGTTAATCGGTTCAGGCTGTTTTGCTATTTATGTTAATAATCTGCATACGTATAACTTTGTTTATGGAACAATCGGCGCTTTTGCAGTTTTAATGGTTTGGTTGTATTACACTTCTATTCTAATGTTAATAGGTGCTACTATTAATTCAACAGTTTATAATAGATTGGAAATTAAAGAAAATGGAAAATAAAAGAGGCATACACTTAAATTATTCTGTAATTACAAAAATAATTGAAGAAAATTCTTCAGTTCTCGATTTGGGTTGCGGTGACGGCACTCTTTTAAAAACTTTAATTGATGAAAAACATGTTAAAGGTAAAGGTATTGAAATTAATCAGGATTGCGTAATCAGTTGTCTTGAAAAAGGTGTTTGTACAATACAGGGTGATATTGATGAAGGTTTGATTCAATTTTCTGATAAAGAATATGATTATGTTGTTTTAAATAGAACTGTCCAAGCAACGGATCATCCTGATTTTGTCATTAAAGAAATGTTAAGAGTAGGGAAAAAAGTTATAGTAAGTTTTCCTAATTTTGCGTATTGGAGAGTACGTTTTTATCTTTTATTTAACGGTAAAATGCCTATGTCAAAAATGTTACCTTATGAATGGTATAATACTCCAAATATTCACCTTTTAACTATAAAAGATTTTTTTGAATTTACAAAAAATAATAATATAAAAATTTTAAAATCCGTATATTTGAATCATTCAAAAGTTCGTAGAGATAAGTTTTTAAGACTTTTGCCAAACTTTTTTGCTGAGGAAGCCGTCTTTGTATTATCGAACTAAATTTTAAATATATTGTTTTTTTTTTATTATTAATATATAATCAACATAGCGAAATCCAACCAAACAAGGGGAGAGTTAAATGAGTAACGTAGCAATTTATACAACAAAAGATCAATCAGTACTTGCTGATATGCTTCAAGGTATTGAAGATATTAATGTAAGAATTGAAAAAGCAGAAGAATTGAAAGACTATGAAGGTGTAGTCCCAAGTTTAATAATAATGGAAGATGTACCTAATTTAAAAGATGAATTAATGGTTACAAAATTCAAAGTTCCGGTACTATTTGTTGGTCCTGTATTTACTGATGTAACAGTAAGAGCTGAGAGTTATGATTTTATTTCATCACCTGTTAATAAGGATGAATTGTTAATAAGAGTTCGCTCTTTGTTAAAAATCAAAGAATACAGAGATAAGATTTCTAAAGTTTCTACTACTGATGAATTAACCGGATTGCATAATAGAAAATATTTGCAAGAACGTTTGGATCAAGAAATTGCGCGTGCAAGACGTTATAAAACTCCTTTATCATGCTTATTATTCGATATTGACTTCTTCAAAGTTGTTAATGATATGTATGGATATGAATGGGGTGATGTTTTATTAAAAAATCTTGCTGACAAATTGAAACAAATGGTAAGAAAAGAAGACGTTTTAACTCGTTATGGTGATGAAGAGTTTATTTTAATTTTACCTAATACAACAGAAGATAATGCTTTCTTGTTCGGAGAAAGATTTAGAAGAGATATTGAAAAAATGGAATTTATTCCAGCAGGAGAAGAAGAAAGACATCCAATTACAATTTCAGGTGGTATTTCTACTTATCCGTGTTTGCCAAATGTTGAAGAAGACGCAAATACCGTTATCAGATATGCTGAACATGCTCTTTACAATGCAAAAAGACGTGGCAAAAATAAAATTATTCAATTCTCTCAAATAAATTTAGAGTACTAATTTAAATAGGTAAAACAAAAGCGGGATTTGATTTTTTAAATCCCGCTTTTGTTTTATTTTCATTTTCCTATATATCTAAATCTTCAGGAAGTTCGGGAATTTCTTTTGACATTGTTCCACCCAAATTCTTGATTTTTTCAATATTTGTAAGAATATTATCTTTTCCTTGAAGTTTTTTAAGTGCGTTATCCATTGTCTTTCTGGCACCTAAAAGGTCTTTTAACATATCAGCAAATTTATCAAGCATTTTAGAACATAATCTTGAAATCTCAAGAGCATTGTTATTTTGCTTGTCTACAACTAACATGGAATTTATTATTTTTAATGTTGCAAGCAGCGTTGACGGTGATACTGGCATGATATTATTTTTCCAAGCATATTCCCAAAGTGTGCAATCTTCGCAGAATATTAAAGAATAACAACTTTCTATCGGAATAAACATTAAAATATAATCACATGCAATATTATCTTCATATTTGCTGTAATCACGTTCTGTTAATCCTTTAATATGTGATTTTGTAGAATCTTTGAATTCTTTTAATTTTTCTATTCTTATGTTTTCATCTTTGGCATTTAAATATTCATACCAAGAAGAAAAAGATGTTTTAGCATCAATCATTACGCATCTTTTTTCAGGTAGTAATACTATTGCATCAGGTCTTCCGTCTCCTGCACTTTTTTGAATTAAAAATTCTTCATCACGTCTTAAATTAGAAGCTTCTAAAACTCTTTCTAATACAATTTCTCCCCAATGACCTTGTGTTCTGTTATCTGACTTCATTACGCTTATCAGAGAATTTGTGTTTTGTGAAATTTTACTTCCTGCTTCAAGAAAAGCTTTTATATTTTCGTCAAATCTGGTAAATTTTACTGTTTCTTCATTAAAGTTTTTTTCGGTTCTTTTTTCAAAATCTTCTATTTTTTCTTTGAATTTTGAAAAAAAGTCTTCTAAACGCTCTTTATTACTATTAGAAAGATTTTCATTGTTTTCTTTAAATTTTTCTATAAGTTGTTCTACTTTTTCCTTATTTATGTTGGAAAATTCTTCGCTGCTTTCTTTAAATATCCGGTTAGCAGTATTTTCAAATTGTAATTGCATTTGATTTAATAATTCATTTGTCATCGATTTTGATGATTTTTGAGAAATCTTGAAAATGATTGATGTTACTATAATTCCGCTCAATAAACCACCTAAAAAAATGATTATTTCCATAACAAATCTCCTCTTACTAAACTAAGTATAGCATAATTGTAGGAGGAAGTAAAAGCATTGTAAATAGTGTATATTAAGCCAAAAATAAATCCAAAGGTTTACATCTTTTTATAACCACTAAATGTATGAAATATAACCTTTTTATTGATGTATATATAGTAAAAAAAATGTAATATAAACGGTGTAGAAGGTTAGATAATAAAAAATAAAAAGGGACATAAAATACCAAGGGGGGAATTACCACATGAGACGTGAATTTAAATCTAAATCAAAAGTATTGTTAATTGATGACAACTATGATCATTTAGCAGCAGTTAATGAATTAGTTAGCTCTGAAGGTTTGTTTAACATAGTAGGAACATCAACAAATGCAAATATTGGCATGAGTTTAATAAAAAAATATCATCCGGATGTTGTTTTGTTGGATATGAATATGCCTGAAAAAAATGGTTTAGAAGCAATTCAAGAAATTGAAAAAATGAATTTGGGAGTAAGAATTTTAGTATTAAGCGGATATGATGATGCAGATCTAATTTTTAGAGCTATGAAATTAGGAGCAAAGGGATATGTGTTAAAAACAATGGCTTCAGCGCAGTTAATTTACGCATTAGAAGAAGTTGCAGATGGAAAAGTATATTTACCATCAAGCTTAACATCAAGATTTTTCGAATATTTTCAACAACAAGTTATCGAAGAAAAAACAGAAACTGTTCAACAAGAAGAAAATTATCTTTCTTTCTTAACAGCAAGAGAAGAAGAAGTGTTAGATTTGTTATGTCAAGGTGTTACATATAAAGGAGTAGCTTCTCAATTATTTATTTCTGATACAACAGTAAAAACTCACGTAAATAATATTTTCCAAAAATTGCAAGTAAATGATAGAACACAAGCTGTTTTATACGCAATTAATAACGGGTTTATGAAAAAAAGAACAAAACAATTAGTAAGGGTTTAATAAAGATTCCTTTCATATAATGTATCAATTTGTCGTGTTACATTATATATGTGGCACGACAAATATGTAAAAGGATAGGGAAAATGGTAGCGATAAAAAAACATAATAGTTTAAAAGATTTAATATATTTACAAGAAAACAAAACATTACAAAAACAAACAATTATCGGAATAGCAAGAACAATGCTTGAACCTGTTCTTGATACTCCTGCAGCGGGTGTCGTATTATATAGATTAAATGACAGAACTGGTTTAGAAAGTTTACTAAAAAGATTAGAATTTGCTAATGTTAACGTATTTGATTTTTCTAAGGGCTCTCAATATTTAAAACAAGATATTTGGGAAAATACTGAATTTGTTTATGTATTAACTGAAAGATTCGGTGCAAGTTTTATTTGGGATTATGATTTAGTTGCTCCAAATAGTGATAGAGCAGGATATTATATTTTGTATAATTCAAGAGATTTGTGTGTATCATTTGATTATATTAAGGAAAATAGTACGAAGAGTTTGCAATATTATCAAGATACATATAAACCTGATAGACGTGACAATGTATTGATGAATTTATCTTTGAGAAAAGTTGTTGATATGTTGAACGATATTAATCAAGATGTTATGATTTCATCTCTTGAGCAAGATGATTTGGTAAAAAGTGATGAATCTTTAAGACAGCTTGATTTTATAACAAAAAAATCAAATTATGTTGCTCATGAATTAAAAAATCAACTTTCAATAATTGATTTATATATTGATATTTTGCAAAAGAATATAGGTGAAAATACTCAGCTTAAAACCATGAAAAAAGCCGTAAAAATGGCTAATAATTCTTTGATAGATTTAAAATCAATAAAGAATGTAAGTTTAAAAGATTGTGAATTGAATGAATTGGTAAAGGAAGCTTGTGAACTTGCAAATGTTTATACTCAAACGTCAGAAAAAGAACTTAAATTAGAGGTTGAAAATGAATTGTTGGTAACTATTCAAGCAGATTATGACAAGTTTATCGGTGTATTGGTAAATTTAATAAAAAATGCTGCTGAAGCAATAGAAGAAAAAGGAGTAATTAGAATTAAAACTGCAATAAATGAAAATGGAAATGCTGCAGTAATTGTAGAAAATACCGGAAAACCAATTAGTATTGATAGAAGAGAACAAATATTCAATGAAGGATTTTCAACAAAAGAAAAAGGTTCCGGTTTAGGCTTGTTTATATCAAAGAAAACGATTGAAGAGCAAAAAGGACACTTAAGATTAATAAAATCAGATATGGATTCAACACAATTTGAAATAAGTGTGCCAATGTCTTTATAGGGGAGAAGAACAATGGTTGACTTAATATCATCAAGAACAATGAATATTATGAAATTAGGAATGGACGGATTGATGGAAAGACAAAATGCCATCAGTGCAAATATTGCTAATGTAATGACGCCTAATTATCAAAGAAAAGAAGTTGCTTTTGAAAGTCAACTGGCGGAAATAATTGAGAATGACAACTTGAAAAATTATATAAAAGGTCAAAATAGTATAAAATATACACCACAAACGGTAGATGATTTTATTGCTGTAACACCGTCATCTCAAAGACAACTTACTGTACAGGAAAAGAATTTTTTACAAACAAATTTGTACAGTAAATATAATCCTCAAGTAATGGATGATGTTTTTTCAGGACCTGATTCAAGAGGAAATAATGTTGAATTAGAAAAAGAAATGATGGATTTAACAAAAGCAGGAACCAAGTTTGTTATTCTTTCAAATCTTGAAAAACGTGCGTTTGAAGGATTAAATGAAATATTAAAAGGTCAATAATATAAAGTGGAAGGTAAGTAAAACAGGAATCGGTAAAGATGAGTTTTAACAGTTTTGATATTGCAGCATCAGGAATGACTGCCCAAAGAGTTAAGATGGATACAATTGCAAGTAATATTGCAAATGTTAATACTACGAGAAAACCTGATGGAACAAAGGGTGTTTATATTAAAAAAGATGTTAGTTTTTCAGCTATATATAAAGATTATATAAACCATGGCCCATCTAATTTTTCATCAAATAATCCTGATGCAAGATTTGATCCATATACCGGTAAATTGCATATTAATACAGGTATAGCTTTAAATCAAGGCTATGTATCAACAGGAGTGAGGGTTGAGCAAATTCATGAAACTGAAAATCCGATTAAAACGGTTTATGATCCGTCACATCCTGATGCAGATGAAAATGGTTACGTAGATTTACCAAATATTAATGTGGTAGAAGAAATGGTAGATATGGTATCGGCTTCAAAAGCATATGAAGCAAATTCAGTTGTTGCGGAAAATATTAAATCTATGATTCACTCTGCAATTCAAATATAAAATTATAAATAATCTAAGGGGAAATAAAAATGGAATTTATAGGGCATATAGAAAATTTTAATTATCAACCAATTAAAGGTTATAACACTTTTTTAAAAGGTAATGCAAGTTTTAACCAAACTGTTGACATACCTAATGAAACAGAATTTGATAAAATCTTAAATACACAAAAAGCGAAAATTGAGCCGGCTCCTGATACTGCTGGCGGATTGATGAAGCAAATAGAAAAAGCTTTTTCCACAAGTATAAACGAGTTAAATAATCGAAGATTGATAGCAGATGCTGCTCAAGAAGAATTTGCTATGGGTGGTGAAGTAAGTGTTCATGATTTAATGATTGCTCAAGAAAAGGCCGCTTTAAGTATGCAAATGGCTTTACAAACCAGAAATAAATTGATTTCTGCGTATAATGATATTAAAAATATGGCACTTTAGTTTTTATTTGTTTTAGCTCTGAAATATCTAAAACGTAACGTTAACTTAACAAAATTGAAATACTGATTTAAAAAAGTTATTATGTTTATAAAGGTATAATCAGGGGAATTATGGAAAATAATTACATAAAGTTACTTGGGGATGATATTAAGAAAATTTGGTCAGGTCTTGCTTTGCCTCAAAAAATAGGGCTTATGGCAATGATTATCATTACCGTCGCATTGACAACATTTTTTCTTGTTAAATCTTTAGAACCTGATTGGGCTGTATTATATACAGATTTGAATGAAACTGATGCTGCAAATATTGTTGAAAGTTTGAAAAAAACGGGTCATGCATATAAACTTGCAGATGATAAAAAAACTATTATGGTTCATGCAAAAGAAAAGGATGATTTGAGAGTTTATGTTGCAGAAAATGACTTGATACAAATTCAATCGCAAGGTTTTGAACTTTTGGATGATATGCAGTTGGGGTCAACTGAGTTTAAAAATAAATTAACAAAACAAAGAATCTTTCAAGGTGAATTGACACGTTCTATTGAAAAAATGAGTGGTATTCAAAGTGTAAGGGTTCAACTTGCCGAACCAGAACGTTCAATATTCCAAGATAAAGATGAAGTCCCTACAGCATCTGTAATGCTCATTTTAAAACCGGGTTACAGATTAAAATCAAGTCAGGTTAAGGCAATTAAAAATTTAGTTGCTTATTCTGTACCAAGAATGACTCCTGATAGAGTATTTATTACAGACCAGGCAGGAAATAGTTTGTCTGATGAAAATGGTAAAAACTCTAATGATATGGAAAGTTTTAAGAATAATTTTGAAAAGCAAACTTCCGAAAAAGTTATAGATGTTTTAGAAAAAATTGTTGGTAAAGATAATGTTAATGTTCAAGTATCAGCAGATATCGATTTTAACAGTGCAAAAGCGACAATAGAAAGTTATATTCCTGTTGGAGGTGAAAATGCACAAGGTGTTGTTACAAGTTCTCAAAGTGAAATAGAAACATATGAAAATCCTAATCAAACACCTGCTGGTGCAAATGTTGATAGAAAAAATCTAAATTATTCAAAAGAAAAAAATGCTGTAAATTATAGTGTTTCAAAAGAAATTAAACAAATTATTTATGCTCCGGGAACCGTAAAAAGAATGACAATCGCTGTTGTTGTTAATAAAGTGTTAACTCAAAAGGAAAAAGATGAGTTGAAAGGTCTTGTACTTTCTGCGGCAGGTGCAGATTATGAACGTGGTGATGTGATTACGGTTACAAGTTTACAATTTGAAGGTCTGGCTGAAGAAAAACTTGCTAAAGACGAGGTAATGAAAGAATTTAAAAAAGATTCAACAGTTGATTATGTAACAACAAAATTAGGACCATTATTTGTAGTTTTAATATTAGGGTTGGTTGCATTATTTGTTATAAAAGATTTAATGTCTAAAGCTGGTAAGGTTTATGGTAAAGAAGATACTTACAATGCGCAAAAAATTATTGAACCTACTCTTCCTGAAATTAAAGATGATATACCAGATATAATTTTATCAGAATCATTACCTACAATAGAGGCTCACCTTGATCCTGAACTTGAAAAAACAAGAACAGAACTTAACGAAACTATTATGGCAGATCCGGCCGAAGCTGCAAGAATTTTAACATCATTTATTAGGGATTAATAAAAATGGCATCATTAAATACAGGCAATAATAATCAAAACCAAATACAAGCTCAAGACATATCAGTAGATACAATGACTTCTACTCAAAAGGTTGCTGCATTATTGATTTTGCTTGGGCCCACAACAGCAAGTGAAGTTTTGAAAAATATATCTGATGAAGAATTATTAGAACAAATTACTCTTGAAATTGCAAGTTTGAATAAAGTTCCAAGTGATATATTGAGTGATATTCTTGAAGAATTTAGAGCTTTATTTCAAGCAAGTACTTATCTGTCTTCAGGTGGTTTGAATTACGCAAAACAATTGTTGGAATTAACATATGGTGAAAGCCAAGCAGAAAAAATGTTGAATAAGTTGGTTACGATGATGAATTCAAATCCGTTCCAATTTTTCAATGAAGCCGACCCTGGTCAGCTTGCTACTTCGTTCCAAAATGAAAATCCGCAATTAATTGCATTAATTATGGCTTATTTAAAACCTGAACATTCTGCTAAAGTATTAAATTATCTTCCTCCTGAAACACAAGCTCAGGTCGCAATGAAGATTGCTGATATGGATACAACAAACCCTGAAATCTTGACAGATATTGAAAAAATTGTTGAAACAAAATTCTCATCTGTAATGGTTCAGGACTTCTCTAAAGCCGGTGGTATTGATACATTAGCAAATATCTTAAACCGTGCAGATAGAAATACAGAAAAGAATGTAATAGAACTTCTTGAAGTTGAAAATCCTCCATTGGCAGAAGAAGTAAGAGAATTGATGTTCGTATTTGAAGATATTATTAATCTTGATGACAGAGCTATTCAAAGAATTCTTCGTGAAGTTGATACAAAGGATTTGGCATTATCATTGAAAGGTACTAAACAAGACTTACGTGAAAAAATCTTTAGAAATATGTCTGATAGAGCTCAAGAAATGTTGAAGGATGAAATTGAATATCTTGGACCTGTTAGAGCAAGAGAAGTTCAAGAAGTTCAAACAAAAATTATTGGTATTATTAGAAATCTTGAAGTCTTTGGTGAAATTACTATTTCAAGAGATAATAATGAGGATGAATTAATTGACTAGGATAAAGGGTACAAATGTTCATATAGGGGACAATTTTGTATTACCGATAGAAAAAAAAGTTGATTCTCCTGAAGAGGCGAAACTAAAAGAAGAGTTACGTCTTCTTGAATGTGAAATAAAACAATATGAATTACAAAAAGCTGAGTTAATTGAATCCGGAAAAAAACAAGCTGAAGAAATTATAGCCAAAGCAAATGCAAAAATTCAAGCTGAAAATGAGATGATAGCAAAACAGAGGGAAGAAGAAAAAAAAGCGTTTGATGAGAGTATTGCACAAGAAGCTGAAAAAATCAAAGCGGAAGCTTATCAAACAGGTTATGATGATGGTTATAAACAAGGTTATGTTGTAATTACAAATGAGCTTGAAAATAAAATACATGCTGTTGATGATTTTGCTAAATCTCAATTTGAATTAAAAAATAATATTGTTAAGTCATCAGAACTTGACATTATAGAATTGGTTGTAGAAATTGCTAAAAAAGTTTGCACAAAATCTTTAGAATTAAATCCAGAAATAGTTAAATTGTTAACAGCAAATGCGATAAAAGAATTAAAAGATAAAGAAGATATTACGATTATCGTTAATCCAAAATTAATGGATGTGATAAATTCGATATCAAATAGATTAAAAGAAGAAATTCCTCAACTTCAAAATATAAAAATATTGGAAGATAATAATGTTTCCGCTGATGGTACTATTGTTGAATCTGTCTTAAGTCGTGTTGATAGCAGAGTTAAATCACAAATAAACGAAATAGCAGATAAATTATTTGAAGCTTACAATTCGGAAGATAAAGAATTTGAAGATTTTATGCTTTCTTTGGAAGAACCTGATATATCGGATATCCAAAATATAGAATTGTCTGATGATACTAATATTGAAGCTTTCCTAAATGAATTGGAAGATATTCCTTCGTATGAGGATAAATTAAGAGATGAAGATGCTCAATATTATGATAATCTTGATATAGAAGAATTAAAACGAGCTGATATTGAACAAGCACAAACTGATATTGGCCAGTCAGAAATAAATGAACAAGACTTGAATATAAGTACTATAAATTTGGATGAATTTGAAGAAATTTTTGAAAATAATGATGTAAGTGTAAATTTACCGAGAGCTGAAATGATTGATGATGAATTACCTGAATCAATGCAAAATTTTTCGGATGTTGAAAATGAAATAACTAATATTCCTGAAAAAGAAGTTACAAGGCCTGTTTTTGAAAAAATTGATAATTTAGAAGATGAAATTTTAGAAGAAAATAATACAAAACAAAATTCTGAAGTTGTCGAAAATGATACAATGGATTTAAATCCTGAAGAATTTTTAACAGAGAATCCGATACTTCCGGAATTAGAAGAACAAAAACAAAATTCTCCTGTAAATGATGAAGAAATATCAGGTGAAGACGATGCTCAATAAGGAAAAATATTTAAAAATAATAAAAGAAACTAAAACAATAAAAGAAATTGGACGTGTTATTCAAGTAATTGGTTTGATAATTGAATCAGAAGGGCCTCAAGCAAGTATTGGAGATTTATGTTACATTTATCCGACTGATATAAGCGAACCAATTTGGGCAGAAGTCGTAGGTTTTAAGCAATCAGATGATAATAAAACAGATAAAATTCAGCTTATGCCGTTGGGAAAAATGGAGGGGATTCAACCGGGAGCAATAGTTGTAAATACCGGAGCTCCTATGAAAATAAAAGTTGGAGAACAATTATTAGGCAGAGTTTTAGATGGATTGGGTAATCCGATTGATAATTTAGGTGAAATTCATTGTCAAACATATCGTTCTACAAAAGCAGATATAATAAATCCGTTAAAAAGAAATCGTATATGTGAGCCTTTACCGCTAGGTATAAAATCTGTAGATGGATTTATAACAGTTGGTAAAGGTCAACGTATGGGAATTTTTGCAGGTTCCGGAGTTGGTAAAAGTACAACAATGGGTATGATGGCAAAAAATACTACTGCAGACGTTAATGTTATAGCTCTAATAGGAGAACGTGGACGTGAGGTTAAAGAATTTATAGAAGATATTTTAGGCGAAGAAGGATTAAGACGTTCAGTTGTTGTTGCTTCAACTTCTGATGCTCCGGATTTGGTTAAAATAAAAGCTGCATTTGTAGCAACAACGATTGCTGAATACTTTAGAGATAAAGGGTTAGATGTATTGTTTATGCTGGATTCAGTTACTCGTATTGCTATGGCACAAAGACAAGTTGGTTTGTCCTTAAATGAACCTGCAGCTACAAAAGGCTACCCTCCAAGTATGTTTGCAATTATGCCTCAATTGATGGAAAGAGCAGGCTCTAATGATAAAGGTACAATGACAGCTTTATATACTGTTCTTGTTGAGGGTGATGATTTTAATGAACCTGTTTCAGATACGGCAAGAAGTATTCTTGACGGTCATATTATGTTATCACGGGAATTGGCTCATAAAAACCATTTTCCGGCTGTTGATGTATTACAATCGATAAGCCGTGTTATGGGTGATGTTACTACAAAAGAACATAGAGCTGCCGCAGGAAGAATCAGAAATTTGATGGCTGTTTATCGTAAAAACGAAGACTTAATTAATATTGGTGCATATATCAAAGGTTCTAATCCTGAGTGTGATGAAGCGATTAGATTTATAGATAGAATTAATGAGTTTTTAAAACAATCAACTTCTGATAAATATCTTTATGACGATATTATAGAACAATTAGAACATCTTTTGGATTAATATTTTTTCACAAATTATTCTAAAACTAACTATGGTTTATACAAAAATATCAAACCATAAATAAAACTATGAATTTATAAGTGTTAAATTTTGTAAAGATGATTTTAAGATGGTTAAAACGCAGATATAATGCCCGATATGATATGATATGAGGGGAGAGTTAAAGTTTTTAATCCTATTACTGACATGAAAAATGTTAAAAATACATAATTAATGGTACATAGCTAATTTCGTTTAGTTTTCTTCAATTTTCGGAAGATATTTCTGCCAATTTTCATCTAAATTTTTTATAAAAATATGTGCATCTATTACATCATCGGTTGAGATGTTAGGTCTTTTATTCTTTTCTAATATTAAATCTTCTGCTGAATTTATTTTGTAGTTATTTAAACCTAAAAATGATATTCCAAAATCTTTTCCACAAGTTTGACAGGTTAATTTAATGACCAAAAGTTGCGGTTCTTCTCTTATTATTTCAACTGAATTTTCGTCAAAATCATTCTTACATATTGAACAGCATAAGTCTTTTAATAATAGGCTGAAATCCTTGTCCATAGTGATTTTAATTGTAATATAAACACGTTATAAAATCAATTAAATGTGGAATTTATATAGTATCCTAAATAGCAAAGAACCGAATTTGGTTTGTTAATTAAATTCGGATGTGATATATAACGTCTATAACTGAACCCCGCAGGAGATGAAAAATGTTACCCGTCGCTTTGATTGTTTTAGGATTTATTATTTATTCTGCTTGTGTAATTATACCAAGTATTTGGGAAGAGTTATCTGCGAAGTAAAATATTAACTATTGTTTTTATGATAAAATCTTCTTATGGAAGATTTTACCCATTATACAGTTATGAAGAATGAAGCTGTGAGCTTTTTTGATTTTTCAAAAGATGCTCTTTTTGTTGATGCAACATTAGGTGGCGGCGGACATAGTGAAGAAATTCTCAAACGTATGACTCCAAATAGTCACTTAATCTCTTTTGATATAGATGATGATGCGATTAACTATTCAAAAGAAAGATTAAAAGATTACAAAAACTTAACAATAGTTAAGTCATCTTATACAAATGTTAAGAAAGTTGTACATGAATTAGGCTATGAAAAGATAACAGGTGGGATACTTTTTGATTTAGGTGCTTCGTATCATCAATTGACTAAGCAAGAACGAGGTTTTTCTTTTACAAAAGAAGCTCCGCTGGATATGAGATTCAATAAAGATGCTGAGTTTTCTGCATATGATGTCGTAAATGCTTATAGTGAACAGGATTTAGCCAAAATTTTCTTTGAATATGGGGAAGAACGATATTCAAGAAAAATTGCAAAACGAATTGTTGAAAAAAGAGCTAAAAACCCTATAAAAACGACCGTTGAACTGGCTAATATTATAAAATATTCAATACCTTTTTCAAAAAGTAAAATTCATCCTGCAACAAGAGTTTTTCAAGCAATAAGAATTGAAGTAAATAATGAACTAAAAAATATTAAAATAACTTTGAATAATTTGTTTGATTTATTGGATACAAATGCTATAATATCTGTGATAAGTTTTCATTCGTTAGAAGATAGGATAGTAAAAGAAACATTTAAAACCTATTCAAAATCTTGCAGATGTGAATTATCAGAACCTATCTGTAAATGTGGAGGACCGCTTTTAAGTTTATTAAACAAAAAGCCTATAGAAGCGAGTGAAGAAGAAATAATTGAAAATTTACCATCTCGAAGCGCAAAACTTCGTGTGGCAAAGTATATTAAATAATCTTAGGGATACGATACGTTGATTCAAAATTTAAATAATATAGAATATTCGAATGATTTTATTAATCAAGAATTATCTTATAATAACTCAGAAAATATAGAAAATTCTCAATCAAAAACACGCTTGATTGAAGGATATTTTCCGGAGGAATTATACGAGAAAGAAATGTCTATAAGAAAAGTTAATGCATTTTTAAGTGTTATATTAGGTATTTCTATACTTGTTGCAATGACAAGTTATTATTTTGTTGCTATTAATGAATTAACATTAAATAAATTGAGTAAAGAGACAGTTGCATTAAATGATGAAAATTCTGAACTTCAATATAAATTAGATAAGTTAAAATCTTTCAACAATGTTGATATAACTATACAAAAAAATAAGACTCTTACGAGAGCAAAAGAAGTTTTAGAAGTTCCTCAAGTTAATTCAATTAATATAATTGATAAGAAAATAAACAGCGATAAATTATTTTCTTATTCAATCGGTTATTAGTATTTATTTTAAGTATTTTAAACAATTTCTCAAACGTTATTTTTAGTGATAAAATTAAGGTAGACGGGTTGAGATGGATAAACGAAAAGAAAAACAATTTAAAATGCTTGATAAAAGATTGGGCTGTTGGCAAGTAGGATTTGCCATCTTTGCTGTAGCATTAATTATCCATTTATTTTGTTTGCAAATTTTAGATTTAAAACACTACAGAATAAAAGCAAAACGTCAGAGAATGGCAAATACTTTTGTTATGCGTGGTGATATTTATGATAGAAACGGTATAAAACTTGCAACAGATAAAGTCTTGTTTGATATTTTCTTAAGAAAAGCGGATATGGAAGATCATACGCCGGAAGAACTTGCAACAATGTTATCTCCTATTTTGCATATACCATATAACACTTTATTAAAAATGATAAATAAAGATACTCCGTTTGTTCTTTTGAAAAAAGGTGCTGATAGAGAAACCAGAGATAAAATAGCAAAATTACATTTGAGAGAAATACCTATGGATAAAAAAAATATAAGAATTTATCCTCAAGGTTCTCTGGCTTCTAATGTATTGGGTTATTATAACTTTGATGCTGATATATCTTCAGGAGTAGAATATACTGCAAAAGATAAATTAGAAAAAGTTGATAATAAAGTTTCTCTGGAAAAAACACCAAAAGGGGATATTATTTATAATTTCGGAACAGATCCTCTTGCTACAATTGTACCTTTAAAAGGCGAAGATGTAACGTTAACAATTGATACAGCCGTTCAACATATATGTGAGCAAGAATTATATAAAGCAATAAGTAAATTTAGTGCTTATAGAGGTGCAGTAATTGTTATGAATCCTCGTAATGGTGAAATATTGGGATATGCAACATATCCTTATTATGACCCTAATAATTTTAAAAAAGCTTCATTTTTACAGTTGAAAAATTGGACTATAACGGATGTTTTTCCACCTGGTTCAACTTTTAAAATAATTACGGTAGCATCAGCTATGGAGCTTGGAAAGATAAATAAATATTCACGTATAAATGATACAGGTAAGATGAAAGTCGGCTGGTGGGATATTCAAAACTATGATTATTACAAGCATCCAAATCCTGGTATGATAAGTTTGGAATATTTATTCCAGCATTCAAGTAACGTAGGCTCGGTTCGTGTTGCCCAAACAATGACATCTCAAGAATTTTATGATATTCTGAAAAAATTTGGTCTTGGAGAAAAAACAGGAATAGATTTACCGGGAGAATCAGTCGGTTTAATCAAAAAACCTCACAAATGGGATAGTTCTGACCACGCAACAATGGGTTACGGCTATGGTGCTTCAGTTACTGCCATTCAAATGGCATCTATTATTTCCGCCATCGCCAATGACGGGGTTAGAGTAACTCCTCACGTTATAAAATATTCTGATGAAGAAGCTGAAACGAAAATACAAAAAGTTCAAGTTATGTCAAAAGAACATGCAAATGAGTTGACTGAAATTTTGATGAACAGTATAAATAACGGAAAATCAAATTTAAAAATGGATAAATATAATGTTGCGGCAAAAACCGGAACATCAAGAAAACCAAAAGAAAATGGCACTGGTTATACAAATAAACTGTATACATCAACAATCGGTTATCTTCCTGCAACTGATCCTGAAATTATGATATACGTAATAGTTGATTCTGCATCAGGTGGAGAAGTTTGGGGAAGTACTATTGCTGCACCTATTTTTAAAGAAGTCGCTACTCAGGTTGCACATATTTTGAATTTAACACCTGATAAACATGATGTAAAAGGAAGTAAAAATTAAGAGGTTAAAATGGAATTAGATAAATTAATTGAAAATATAGACTTTTTAGACAGAATAAATTATAAAAATGTTGAAATTACGGGAATTTCGTATAATTCTAAAACAACGCAAAAAGGTGATATTTTTGTTTGTTTAAGAGGTGAATACACAGATGGACACAAATATTTTAAAATGGCTGAAGAAAATGGTGCAGTTGCTTTTGTTTGTGAAGAAGAACTTGAAACAAATTTACCTCAAATAATAGTTAAATCAACAAGACATCAAATTGCTGATTTTGCATCAAAATTTTATGAAAACCCGTCAAAAGATTTGAATATTATTGGTATAACAGGAACAAACGGAAAAACTACTGTTTCACATTTGGTTCAAAAAATATTTGAAGAAAATAATCAAAAATGCGGGCTTATTGGTACTTTAGGTCACAAATTTTCATCAGATGATACTTACCATGATGCAAAACATACTACTCCTCAAGCTCCTGAATTACAAAAACTTTTAAGAACTTTTGATGAAAAAAATATAAAAAATGTTTGTATGGAAGTTAGTTCTCATGCACTTGATCAAAACAGAGTTGGCGGAATTGATTATAAATGTGCTGTTATAACAAATTTGACTCAAGACCATTTGGATTATCATATTTTGATGGAAAATTATTTTGAAGCAAAAGCTATTTTGTTTAAAGGCTTAAAAGCAAATTGTTATGCTGTTTTAAACGCAGATGATGAATATTATGAGAAATTTAGAGCAGTTATTCCAAAAGGTGTTAAAATTTTAACTTACGGAATAAAAAAACAGGCTGATTTAATGGCAGAAAACATTGAATATTCAATACATGGTGCTAAATTTGATTTAAAAACAAACGATAAAATTTATAAATTAGATTTAAATTTAAACGGTGCTTTTAGTGTCTATAATACTTTATGCGCTTTAGCTGTTGCTGTTGCTTATAATATTCCGTACGAAATATCAATACCGACATTGAATAATGTAAAAAATGTAGCGGGGAGATTTGAAATTGTAAATAAAACTCCGCTTGTAATAGTTGATTATGCACATACTCCTGACGGATTGGAAAACGTATTAAAAGCTGCAAGAGAAATAACTCCAAAAGATTCAAAATTAATTTGTCTTTTCGGATGTGGAGGCGACAGAGATACTACAAAACGCCCTAAAATGGGTGCTATTGCAGAAAAATTTGCGGATAAGGTAGTTATAACAAGTGATAATCCGCGTTCTGAAAATCCAAATCAAATTATTTCCGATATAGTTGCCGGTTTAAAATCTATAAATCCTGATAAGATTTTTGTTGAAGCTGATAGAGGAAAAGCTATCGAACTTACAAAATCTGTTTCGACAGAAAAGGATGTTATTGTTCTTGCAGGAAAAGGTCATGAAGATTATCAAATTTTAGCTGATGAAACAATCCATTTTGATGACAGAGAAGAAGCAAGAAAGGTTTTTGGTTAATGAGCATTAATTCGTTTAGAAAAAATGAATTATTAATTGAAAACCATATTCATGGTGCATTTGGAATTGATTTTAATAATTGCTCTGTTGATGATGTTTTAGAAGTGTCAAAAAAACTTTTGCTGCGTGGTATTGGCGGATTTTTTCCTACTTTTGTTACAGATACGATTGAAAATATAAGAAAACAAACAAAAATTATTAAAACAGCAAAATCAATGCAAACTTCTGATATGGCAGAAATTTTTGGCATACATATTGAGGGAATATTTGTTAATCCTTTAAAACGTGGTATTCAGGATGAAAGTTTATTTTTAACTCCGAATGTAGAAAATTATAAATTGATAGAAGACGATTTGATAAAAATAGTTACACTTGCACCTGAACTTGACGAGGGATTGATTGAGTATTTAAAAAATAAAGGCGTAAAAGTTCAAGCAGGACACTGTTTAGGTGGTGATTTAAAAGGCGTTGATGGAGTTACTCACATATTTAATGCTATGAGTGGGATAAATCATAGAGAACAGTCAACAACACTTTCTGCATTAATAAATGATGATGTTTATACAGAAGTTATTATGGATTTAGTTCATTTAAGTAAAGAAACCCTTAAATTAATAATAAAATCAAAACCGGAAAATAAAATATTACCAATAAGTGATTGTTTGCCTCTTGCATATGGTAATAAAAAAGAAATGGATTTTTGTAATAAAAAAGTTTATTATGACGGTAGAAAGATAACATCAAAAGAAGGTACTCTGGCAGGAAGTTCATTACTTGTTGATGATATTTTAAAAATTTTATATAAAAATGGTATTGACGGTTATAAATATGTAAAAAATTTATACCAATATCATAATTTAAAAGTTAGTGGTTATATTTATCTTGATGAAAATAATGAAATTTTGAAAATAGAAAAAGATAATAAAATAATTTATGAAAAATAAAAGGAGAGAAAATGAACAGCGATAAAATAAAAAAAGGAATAGAAAGAACACCTCACAGAAGTTTGTTATATGCGACAGGTGTAAGTAAAAAATCAATGGACAGACCTTTTATTGGTATAGCAAGTTCATTTACTGATTTGGTTCCAGGTCATGTAATGATGCGAGATTTAGAAAGACAAATCGAAAAAGGTATTCATTCAGGTGGTGGCCAAGCGTTTATTTTTGGAACACCTGCAGTATGCGATGGAATAGCAATGGGACATAGCGGAATGAAATATTCTTTACCGTCAAGAGATTTGATAGCTGATTGTGTAGAAACAATGGCATCTGCTCATCAATTAGATGGGCTGGTTTTACTTACAAATTGCGATAAAATAACTCCGGGTATGCTTATTGCTGCATTGAGATTAAATATTCCGTCAATAATAGTAACAGCAGGTCCTATGTTAGACGGTTCTTGTAAATGTGAAAAACTTTCAATGATAAAAGGTACATTTGAAGCAATTGGCAGATATATGAATGGTGAAATAACGGAAGAAAGATTAATCGAAATGGAAGAAGAATCTTGTCCTTCGGCTGGCTCTTGTCAGGGTTTATATACGGCAAATACAATGGCATGTTTGGTTGAAACAATGGGTATGAGCTTACCGAATTGTGCAACAACAAGTACGGTTTCTGCAAAAAAACGTCAAATAGCATTTGAAAGCGGTATGGCTATTGTTGATATGGTAAAAAATGATGTTAAACCTCTTAATATTGTAACAAAAGATTCTTTGAGAAATGCAATAATCATGGATTTGGCATTAGGTGGTTCAACAAATTCTACATTGCATTTACTTGGAATAGCTGCAGCAGGTGGAATAGATTTAGGCTTAAAAGATTTTGAGGAATTGAGCGGAAAAGTTCATCAATTAATAAAATTAGACCCTTCTGGAACATATACAATGACAGATTTCCATAATGCAGGCGGTATTTCAGGAGCAATAAAAACTCTTTATAAACATTGTCCTGAATTTAAAAATACAAAAAATGTCATTGGAAATACAGTTGAAGAAATTGCTGAAAAAGCATGGGTTAATGAAGAAGTCGTAAAGCCGTTTGATAAACCCCTAACACAAACAGCAGGACTTGGTGTATTATATGGTAATTTATCACCTGAAGGTTGTGTAATAAAAGTTGCCGGAGTTGATTCAAGTTGTTTTGAATTTGAAGGAACTGCAAAATGCTATAATTCAGAAGAACTTGCAACAGAAGCAATTCAAAATGATGAAATAAAAGCAGGTGATGTAGTTGTAATAAGATACGAAGGCCCTCAAGGCGGACCAGGCATGAGAGAAATGCTGGCTCCAACATCTTTAATTGTAGGTAAAGGTCTTGGTAAATCCGTTGCATTAATTACAGACGGAAGATTTTCTGGAGGAACAAGAGGTCTTTGTATAGGTCATATCTGTCCAGAAGCAAGTCAAGGCGGTTTAATTGGATTAATTAAAGATGGAGATAAAATCAGAATAGATATTAACAAGAAAGAATTAACTTTACTTGTTGATGAAAAAGAAATAGAACAAAGAAAAAAAGACTTTGTAATGCCTGAACCGAAAGAAACAAAAGGTTATCTTGCAAAATATGCACGAAGTGTAAAGAGTGCAAATTTAGGCGCTATTTCAGGCTAATGGAGAATTTTTGAATGTATGAGTACATAAAAGGCGGTTTGGCTAATAAATACGTAGATAAAAAAGGTTATTTTGTCGTAATTGATGTTAATGGCGTTGGTTATTTAATTGAAGTCATGAAAAAAGATTACGACAAAATAAACATAAATCAGTCTTCCTTGATTTTATATACGGTACTTTTGCATAGAGAAGACAACATGTCTTTGTGTGGATTTTTAGATATTGAAGTTAGAAATTTGTTTAATATTCTTGTAAAAGTGTCAGGTGTAGGTGTAAGAATGGCTTTGAATATTTTAAATCAATTTGAATTAAAGCATCTTATAAATTGTGTTGTTCAAGAAAAAGATAAGGAATTAACTAAAGCAAAGGGTATTGGTATAAAACTTGCTCAAAAAATTATTCTTGAATTAAGAGATAAATTTATAAACGTAGAATTAGAACAGAATGAAAATCAAGATGAGGATTTATTTTTAGATGTTAAGAACATGCTTTTGTCTTTACAGTATACAGAAGAAGAGATTTTAAAAGCTCAAGAAATTATAAGTAAAATGAATATAGAAATAAAAACCTCCGAAGATATGTTGAGGGAAATTTTGAAGGTACTTTCTGCATAAATTTGTATTGTAAATTTGTGTAACAATTCTGTAACATGCCTTTTAAAAAAGTCAAAAAAAAATGCTTTTTAGCCTTTATTAACATGTGTTAGTAATAGTTTAGGTAGTGTTAATGATTAATCCAATCAATCCATCAAATATATCAAAACCTACAAAAACAAGTATTTTTTATGTTAATGACTTGCATGGTCAAAATATTAAGATGGAAAAAGTTTATAACGCTTCTAAAGTATTCGATGAATTTATCCCATCTGAAGGTGTAAATAAATTAAAATTATCTTCAGGAGATATTATGTTAGGTGAAAATAAAAAACCTAACAAAATTGCTGCAAAATTTTTAGATTTAATCGGTGTAACTGCAACAGCAGTTGGAAATCATGAATGTGATTCTGATCCTAAAACTTTATTTGAATTAACAAAAGATAAAGCATATAAAATGTTAGGATTAAATGCTAAAATTGAAGCAACAAATCCTTTAAAATCAAGAATTGAAAAATCATATATTGAAACAAAAGAAGATGGTCAAAAATACGGTATAATTGGTTTATTACCACCTGATTTATTTACAAGAATGTCAAAAGTAGATAACTACAAAGATTTAAAAGTAGATGATTTTGATAAAACAATTAAAGATGTTCAAGAAGAAGTAAATAAATTACAAGAACAAGGTGTAAATAAAATTATCGTTCTTTCTCATGCGGGTAATGCAAACGAAAAAAGATTAGCTCAAGAAACTCAAGGTATTGATGTTATCTTAGGCGGACATTCTCATGAATTGATAAAAGATATTAAAGAAGGTGAAAATCTATTCTACGGTAAAGATGGTAATCCTGTTTTAATAACACAAGCAGGAAAAGATGCTGATAATATTGGTGTTTTAAACTTAGAATTTGACGAACAAGGTGTAATAACAAAAGCTCAAAATAACGTGACTCCTACAAAAAGTTTCAGAAGAAACTTGATAATGAAATATTTTGCAGAAAAATGCTTAGGAAAACCTGAAGTTGTTGGTACAATTAAATCTTCATGTCCTGAACCTGAAAACAGAATTGCTTGTGAAAATCCGCATGCTGATTTTGTAGCTGATGCAATGAGAGATTATACAGGTGCTGATATTACTTTGTTAGGTTCTGCAAACTTAAGAAATACTTTTGAACAAGGTGAAATTTCAACAAGAGATATTGCAAGTATCGTTCCTTTCAAAAACGGTATGGCGATTGTTCCTTTAAGTGAAAAAACAATAGTTGAAGCATTAAAATTTGGTGCTAATTCAGTAACTCAACCTGGATGTAAACCGGGTGTATTACAAGTTTCAGGTTTGAATTACACAATGAATAAACAAGGTCAATTATTATCAGCAGAATTTGTAGATAAAAATGGTAATGTTCAAGCTTTAGATATTAATAATCCTAGCGAAGATAAAACTTATAGAGTAGCAATGGATACATACTATGCAAATGGTAGAGATGGTTTTGAAATGTTAAAATCTATGGATAAAGCAGAAGCTGTATTCGAAGAAGATAAAGACCATATGGTTGCTGAATATATTAAAAAACTTCAAAATGAAGGTAAAGATATAGAAATTAAAAATCAAAACAGAATAACAATTGTTGAGTAAACCAAAAATATTAAAGTAGAGACAAGAGCTCAAATTCATTTATGAATTTGAGCTCTTGTCTCTATGATTTTTTAAAACATGCTTTGACAAATATAAAAAAATCATTAAACAATAATCATACAAATGGATGTGTAACATTAAAAGAACATACTTCATAATAAAGATATGAAAGTGTATAGAGAGTATGCCTTTTGTTTACAGACTACAAAAAATACTTGATTTCAGAATCAGAAAGAAAGAAGCTCAATTACTAGAAGTGCAAAAAGCACAATCTGCATTATATCAGGCAGAGGAGGATATAAGACGAAATCTTGCTGAAATTGAATCAACAAAAGAAAATATGCGTCGCTGTGATTATACGATGATGGAGGCGTATGATAAGTACTTGCACCACCTTTGGGACAAAGGAGAACAACTTGAACAAGTAAGACAAGAAAAAGAAGAAATTTTAAGACAAGAAGTTTTAAAACTTGTAGAACTTGAGCAAGCTGTAAAGGTTCTTGAAAAGCACAAAGAAAAAAATAAAGAAGAATATCTGAAAGAACAAAAAAGTGCAGAACTTAAAAATTATTCGGAATTGGGTGTTCAAAGATATTTTCAACAAACGCAAGAAAAAATCTCAGAAGAGGAAGCAGCACTAATAAAACAACTTGAGAGAGAGCAAAATGGAAATTAAGCAAAATCAAAAACTAAATAATGAGTCGTCTTTAAACAAAAGTAATGTATTTACACCTGTAAAAACGGGTGATAATGCATTTGAAAACAGTTTAAAAGATTTAAGTTCTGTTAATGAAATAAATGAAATAGTTAATGCTGAAAATAATGGTAAAATATTGAATAATAGTGCTACTCTCTCTAATGAAGAAAATCTCTTAACTACTATCAATAATAAAAATATAATTTACGTTTCTAAAGAAAATAAAAAAGATAATGTAAAAGTTGACTTACCAAAAGAGGAAGTAAAAGAATTTGCAAAAGAAGAACTACAAGTGGAAAAAGCTGAGGTAAAAGCAGACTTACCAAAAGCGGAAGTAAAAGAATTTGCAAAAGAAGAACCACAAGTTGAAAGAGCTGAGGTAAAAGCAGAATTACCAAAAGCGGAAGTAAAAGAATTTGCAAAAGAGGAACCGCAATTGGAAAAAGCTGAGGTAAAAGCAGAATTACCAAAAGCGGAAGTAAAAGAATTTGCAAAAGAGGAACTGCAAGTGGAAAAAGCTGAGGTAAAAGCAGAATTACCAAAAGTGGAAGTAAAAGAATTTGCAAAAGAAGAACCGCAAGTGGAAAAAGCTGAGGTAAAAGCAGAATTACCAAAAGTGGAAGTAAAAGAATTTGCAAAAGAA
>CACZSH010000010.1 GCA_902783785.1 uncultured bacterium
ATAAGCGAAGAATATCTTGATAAGAGATTTAAGATTTTTGACAAATACACTTTTCCTTCTGTAAATGCTCAAACAGATAAGGATTTTACATGGTTTATACTATTGAATGATAAAACACCTCAAAAATATAAAGATATATTTTGTGAATACACGCAAAAAGCTTCAATGATTTTTATGCCTGTATATGTTGATAATTTTGATGATTCTATTGGTGAGTCAGGGAATTTGAATATTGCTTTAAAAAAATATTATCCTGTAACATCTTCAAAATGGCGATTGACATGTCGGTTTGATAATGATGATATGCTTGCAAAAAATTATGTAGAAAAAATGAAAGAAAATTTTAGACCTGTAAATAATATGTTTATAAATTTCGATAACGGATTTAATTTAGATTTACAAACAAATGCACTAAATAATTATGAGCATAATTCATCTCATTTTATTGGGTATGTGGAAAAATCAAAAAGTCTTGAAATAATGAAAACTGCATATCACTTTCAACATTCAATATGCAAATCTTACGGATTTGTAAGAAGAATAAGAGATAACAAACCTATCTGGTGTGAAATATGTCATGATACAAACAGGCTGAATTATTTTAGAGGAACGTCTGCATCCGATAGCGATATGGAATATTTTAAAGAATATTTTGTAACTAAAAATCAATAAAAACGAATTGAAAATCGAGTTCAAGTAATTTTTGCTAAAAACGTATAACAAACTAAACACATTAACAAAAATACTTTGTATGCAATTTTAACGTGTTTATTGATAATTTTGCTTAAATATGTTTGATTATTTAACGTATTCTTTTATTGTCTTGCAAATATAATCAACATCATTTTTAGTTAATCTCATGTGCATAGGCAGAGAAAGAATAGTTTCAGATGCCTTATGAGCATTAGGACAAGTTCCTTTTGCATAATCGTACATTCTGTATTCCGTATTATCTCTATAATGAACACCTGGGTATATTTCAGCTTCATTTAATGCTAAAAGTAATTCATCTCTTTTGTCTACTTTTATTTGATATAAGTGTCTTGAAGATTCACAATTTTTTGCAACAGGAATTGTAGTAACTTTTTCACAGTCCTTAAATCCTTCATTATACCATTGTGCAAGTTGACGTCTGTAAGCATTATCTCTATCCAAATACTTTAAAGAAACAAGACCAATAGCTGCCATGATAGAATTGCCGTGGTTTTTGTAACCGACATATTCAACATCATATTTCCATTTATAAGCACCTTTTGAGCTTACAGAACGAGCATACGTATCTTTATTTATACCAAGCCAAGCCATTTTACGAGCAATTTCATCATATTTTGCTTCTTTAAAGCATATCATTCCTGAATCTGCAGTAGGCATATTCTTAACAGCTTGAAATGAAAATACGGTAACATCAGTATCAAAACCTGCATGTTTACCATTTATTCTTGTACCGGACATATGTGCTGCATCAAGTATTAGTTTCAAATTATGTTTTTTACAAATTTTTCTAACTTCATCTAATCTTCCTGAATTTCCGCCTAATCCTACAAAAATAACAGCTTTTGTTTTTTTTGTGATTCTTTCTTCAACACTTTTAGGATCAAGACAAAGATATTCATCAACATCTGCAAATACCGCTTTCATATTGTTATAAAGAATTGCATGATTTGTTGATATAAATGTTAATGGTGTTGTTATAATTTCATCATCATCTTTCCAATTATTTTCCATTTTTAAAATTCTTACTGCCATATCAAGACCTACAGTAGCAGAATTAAGATAATGAGCGTGAGGAAGGCCTGTATATTCTTTCCACTTTTCTTCTAATTCAACAGTTTTAAACCCTAAACCTGTCCAGCCTTTTTCTAAACATTCTCTAATTTCTTCTAAACATTCATCAACTCTAAAAGTAGGTACAAATAATTGAATTCCCATATATATCTTCTTTCCATTTTTTATATGCATCAAAATAACTATTTTGGTGTAAAGTCTTGTGTTAATTATAGAGTGTATATTTTAATAAGTCAATAAATTTAAATGTACCAAAGTATTTCTTATATTTCATTAGATTTTAAATATGAAATTGATTTTGCATATAGTGATTTTGTTCTTTGCCTTAAGATTCTGTTATATGTATAGAATATTTGTTAATTGAAACAAAAATTTTCTTTAAAATATTGTTTATCTCTATCGGAAGCTTTTTCCCCTTGAAAAGAGTTTATTTGATTATCCTCATGGCAAATTTCACACCATAGAGGATAGTTTTTATTGTCAATTCTTCTTATAAATCCATAATTTTTTACCATAGCATGATTATGATTTAAAACAGTTTCAAAATCTCTTTTTTCTAAATTTTCTACATAACCTAAAAAATGGCAGGAACGGTATTTATAAGTATTAATTATATTATCTTTTTCATTAAAACAATAACCTCTAATAAAATCAATATATGTATTGTGTATAGGTCGGAAGTTTTCTTTCATCTTTTCGATATAATTTTTTGCAATCATGTCATCGTTATCGCATCGACAAGTAAGTATATATTTTGTTTTTACATTTATATAATTGCGTATTACTCTTGCCGGAAAACCCTTATTTTCATCAGTATATGCCAAAACTATATTAATTTTTGCTGTTGATTTGTAATGTTCTAGAATGTTCTTAAATTTTTGAGGTGTTTTATCATTTAGTAATAGTATCCACGTAAAATTTTTATCAGTTTGAGCATTTACAGAAGGAAAAGTGTATTTGTCAAAAATCTTAAATCTCTTATCAAGATATTCTTCGCTTATTCCAATAGGGTTA
>CACZSH010000011.1 GCA_902783785.1 uncultured bacterium
CACATACTAATGCTAAACCGTTTTTATGAATTTTATCCATATCTAAACCTGTTTCTGATTTAGCGTTTTGCCATTCTGAAATTCTGTGAGGATGGTGGTCGATATAGATTTGTTTTTTACTACCTTCGATATAATCTTTGAATGCGCCTGAAAATCTTGTTGGAGTAGGAACATCCATTGTCATAACTAAGTCATATTGTTTTTTAGCTTTACCTTGTAAAGGATTAGCATCAAATAAGTTTTCAGGATTTTTTAATTCTGCTAAATCTCTTTCAAGAACTTTTTGTTGTTCTTTTGAAGTATCAGTATTAATTGATTTTAACACTTCCAAGTTCTTTTCTAATGTAGCAATTTTTTCAGGGTTGTAAGGACGTTTTACTGCTTCAATACCAGGCATTTTGTCACGGAATAAACCCGGAATTTTATCATCTACTGCACAATCGATTTCTCTATCAGGGAATGCAGCTTTTAAAGCTTCTTTCATTGCTATAACTGAACCTAAAGTATCTCCATCCGGTTTACAGTGACCTAAAATTAAAATTTTCTTATTTTCAGGATTGTTAATTTCGTTTGAAATATTTGTTATAGCATCTTTGATTTCTCTTACTCTGCCTAAACCATTTTCTTTACCTTCAACATCAAAAATTCTTTCTAAAACTTGTTGAGGTGATTTTTCAGGTTGGTAAACCATAACTGCTTTTGAAATTTTTGGATCATCTGAATTTAATAAAGTATTAAATGCATCTGCAGCTTTTTTTGCTTCAGCTTTATCTTCACCAACATATTTTAATGAAGCTCTTAAACCAATTGTAGGAGCACCTTTTGAAGTACCTGCAATTACGTTTGATAATTCAAATCTATAATCAGAAGGTTTTTTACTCATAATAGGCATTATAAATTGAGCCATTTCTTCAGGAACTGAACCAACTGCACCAAATTTAGGATGAGATAATTCTAATGATTTACCACTACGAGTTTTAACTTCTTTTGCTCTTAATACGTCGCCTTCTTTCCAGTTGCTGTTAGCTAATTGAACAACAGAATCATCCACAGCTGTTGCAGAAGCACCTTCAGTACCAGCTTGGTGTTTTGATACACCTCTTACACGGAATTGGATAGCAGGAGCATCTTCATTTGCTTTTGTTTCCATTGGGTTTTGAATTTTACCCATAAACGATACGTGTAAAGCATTTCCTTCACGTTTTACGCTAATTGGCGATTGTTTCTTTGATAATTCTACACTGTCTGTTGCATAAGTTAATTTTGGTTGTGCATTACGGACTTTGATTTGTGTTTGTGGTGCAATAACTGCTGGACTGTTGATTTTGTTAATGTTCATTTAAGACTCCTACCTATATATTTTTATTTATTGTCGTTGTGGATTGTGGATTTATATTAATAACTTCAATTACATGAATACACTAAATTGTAACCTACACATGTATCTAAAGGTCTAAACAAATATTTTTTTGATAGGTCATGCACAAAATATTAAGTAATTTTAATAAATTGTTACAATTTTCATATTTGTGAACGATATGTTAATATACTTATAGAGTAGAGGAGTTATTTATATTGGATATCAAAGCAGAAGATAATTTTGCACAAATAAACGAATGGCTTATTTCGTACAAACATACTGACTGCAAAAAGCAAAAGAAACAACTTCAAAATTTAATAGTTGTTGCAACTATGCCTTTGGTAAAAAAAATAGCATGCTCACTTGCAAGACGTTCAACAGACCCTGTTGATGACTTGATTCAAGTTGGTTCATTGGGATTAATAAAAGCTATTGAATTTTATAATCCCGAAATATCAACTAAATTTAAAACATACGCAAGTTATTTAATTACAGGAGAAATAAGACATTATTTAAGAGACAAAGCCTCTATGATTAAAGCTCCTAGAGAAATCCAAGAATTAGCATTCAGAATAAATAATTATATAAAACAATTGTCTGAAACATCAGGTGATGAACCATCGACAGAAGAAGTTGCAAAAGCAATGGATGTTTCGGTTCAAAAAGTTAATATAGCTATTGAAGTTGACCGAAGAAAAAGCACAATATCACTAGACCAAACTTTTAACAGTATTGATGATGATAACATGTCGTTAGCAGATAAAATTCCTGCAGGAGATTATCAGGAATTTTTAAATTCTTATGAAGAAAAAATCATGCTTTCAAAAGCTATTGAAAAATTACCACCGGAATTAAAATCTGTCATAGAATTAAACTACTATGAAGATTTAAATCAAAGACAAATAGCAGAAAAATTAAATATTTCGCAGATGCAAGTTTCCAGAAGACTTAAAAAAGCACTTGCAGCAATGTATGAAATAATAACAAGTTCTGATTACGAAAGAAATTAACATGCCTGAGATTTTAACTTTATACATAGCATTTTGGATATTTATTACAGGATTATGTATAGGGAGTTTTTTAAATGTTGTAATTTTGAGAGGATTATCAAACGAATCAATTGTTTTTCCGCCGTCAAAATGCCCTAAATGTCAGCACAAATTAAAGTGGTGGCATAATATACCACTGTTATCATATATTTTGTTAAAAGGAAAATGTTATTTTTGTCATGAAAAAATAAGCCCGCAATATTTTATTGTAGAACTCTCTACCGGTATTTTATTTACAGCTTTATTTTTCAAATTTGGTTTATCTTTAAACTTATTACTAATGTTAATTATTTTTTCGTTGTTTATTGTCATGACAGTAACAGATTTAAAAGAAAAAATTATTTTTGATATACATGCTTTCATATTAGCTGGATTTGGAATACTTTATAATCTTTTAAACCATAATCTTCTTAATGCAGCTTTAGGCATTTTAGAAGGTATATTAATCATGGAGGTTATAGCTGCTATAGGATATTTATTTGTAAAATCAAGAGCATTCGGAACAGGAGATACATTTATTGCAGGTGCTCTTGGAGCAATTTTTGGGTGGGCACCATTAATTATAGTATTAGTTTTATCGCTTGTTGTTCAAGCTTTAATAACATTACCGCTTTATATTTTTAAACTATATAAAGAAAAAAATTTTAAAACGATTATTGCCCTTATTACTTTTTTATTAATCGCTGCAATATATAAAATAATAAGCTTAAAAGCAGGCATAAATGTATCAATTTTATATGCAGGAGTAATTGCAGTAGTAATATCAGGACTATATTGCGTAAGACAAATTACTCGTAATATAAAATCAAAATCAGATGCAATAATTTTACCATTTGGCCCTGCAATGTTTATTTCTGCAGCAGCATTTATATTTTTAAACTAACAAATTAGTTAATAAATAAATTACACCTATAGTAAAAGATGTTAGTAATAATATTAAGATAGAAGCTACTTTTAAACTTGAACTATCTCGTTTTATCTCATCTTCAATTACAAGTTTATTTAACACATTTTTAGAATAATCATCTTTTATTTGAGATTCGTATTTTACAAAAGATTTTTTTAAAAGATTTCTTAGTTCATAAATATCTGAAAGTGATTGGCGAGCATTCAAATTTTTGATAACAAACTTTTTAACTTTTAAACTATCTTCATCAGATAATTCATTATCACTATATGCAGAAAGATTCTGTACCAAAACATAATCTTCTTCTTGATTAATACTATCAATGTTTATGGTAGCAGATTCAATACCATCAAGATACTCTTTTGCCTGAACAAACTGAAGTTTTATTTGTAAAAGAGCTTGATATTTTTCACGGCAAACAGGGCAATTTTCAATATGATCTTCAACCGTTTCTTTTATTTGAGAATTAAGTTTATTATTTATGTAAAAAGATAATAATGAACAGATTTGCGTACAAGACAAATTCATTTTACACTCCTTTATTTATATAACTTTTAAGATTTTCTTTCAATTTTAATCTAGCTCTAGCAATACGGGACTTAACTGTTCCGACATTTGTATTTGTTGACTTTGCTATTTCATCATACGAAAAGCCTTGAAATTCTCTCAATACAATAGGAACTCTAAAATTCTCAGGTAAATTTAGTATTTCATTTTTAATAATTAATTCAAGTTCACAAGATAAACAATTTTCAAGAGGTTTTGCATGCTTATCAGGAATTTCTAACGCAGGATTGGTAGTATAATTTTCATCATCAGGAATTTTATCGTAAGAAATGGTGCTGACTTTGGTACATTTTCTTAAATCATCATAAAAAAGATTCATAACTATATGATTAAGCCAACTTTTAAATGTTTTTGGTTTCCTTAAATCTGAAATATGATTTGCCATTCTAAATAAAGCCTCTTGTGTTAAATCGGAAACCTTTTCAGAATCCTTACAAAGATACATAAAAGTAAGCTGAATATGTTTTTGTTCTCTCTTAATTAGTTCTTCTAAAGCTTTCAAATCATTTTGTTGAGCAAATTTTATAAGTTGATCCATATTCAATTTTTTGTACATTAACTTACTTAAAGACATCTTTACCCCTCTAATATAGATTAAAGAATTTTTAAATAAGTTTGCATACTCTATCAAGCATAAACAACCAGTTAATCTTAAAAAAATAAAAAAAATAATGAAAAATTTAATATTTTTTGATATAATAAAAAAAAATGAGGGGTTTAAGTATGTACGGTATATTATTATGCGGTGGTTGCGGAAGTAGATTATGGCCATTATCAAGAGAATCATTTCCAAAACAATTCTTAAGTATCACAGAAAATCAAAAAAGTTTATTGGAAATAAACTATGAAAGACTAAAAAATATTATGCCAGCAGAAAATATTTACGCTGTAACAGGAGAAAAATATATTACAGACGTAAATAAAAGACTTAAACAATACCTTAAAAACCCTAAAGTATTAGCAGAACCTGTAGCTAGAAATACAGCACCGGCAATTTCAGCAGGTGTCAAATATATAAAAGAGAGTACAAATTCTGATGATTTAATATTGGTTATGCCTTCCGATCACTACATAAAAGACAATGAAGCTTTTAATAAGGCAATTAAAGAAGGTGAAAAATTTGCTCAAGAAGGCTATATAGTAACATTTGGAATAAAACCTACATATCCTGAAACTGGTTACGGATATATAAAAGCCAATAATAATGATGTCGAAAAATTTGTAGAAAAACCCAATAAAGAAAAAGCTCAAAATTATTTAGAAGAAGGCAACTATTTTTGGAATGGAGGAATATTCTTATTTAAAGCCTCTACTTTATTACAAGAATTAAAAAAATATGCACCAGAAATATATATCAATTTGGAAGCATTAGATAATATTACCGAAAAATTTGATAAATCAGTTTTTGAAAAAATGCCAAAAATCTCAATTGACTACGCAGTTATGGAAAAAACAGATAAAATAAAGCTTGTAAAACTTGACTGCGGATGGACTGACGTAGGTAATTTTAAGACAATGTATGAGATAAACCCAAAAGATAAGAACAATAATGTTCTTCGTGGTGAGGCTGAAATAATTGATTGTAAAAATTCTATGATATATTCTACATCAAGACTAGTAGCAGCTATCGGAATGGAAGACGCAATAATTGTTGAAACTCCTGATGCTATACTCGTAAGTAACAAAAACGATGTACAAAAAGTAAAAGATGTGTATGACAACTTAAAAGCAAAACAAGATGAAACAATGGATCACCATAAAACCGTTTTCAGACCTTGGGGATTTTATACAAATATCTGTGAAAATAAAGGCTATTTGGTCAAAAGAATTTTAGTAAATCCTAAACAAGCTTTATCAATTCAATCTCATAATCACAGAGCAGAGCATTGGACCGTAATCAAAGGTAAAGCAAAAGTTATACTGGATAATAATGAACATATTTTAGAAATAGGTCAAAGCATAGATATTCCTCTAAAAGCTATTCATTCACTACAAAATCCATTCGATGATGATTTAGAAATAATAGAAGTTCAAATGGGAGATATTCTTTTAGAAGAAGATATAATAAGATATTCAGATATATACGGTCGTTGCTAGAAGTTTTTAATTTTATTTATTCATATTTTTATACACGTTAAATGATACTACTTCTTTTGAATTTTTTAGAAGTATATCGTAAGTAGAAATAAAACTAAATCCATTTGCTTCGAGATATTCATAATCAACTATACATTCAATAGAAAAAGGATAAGTTTTTAAATCATCTAAATTTTGATAAGTATCATTATCTACACCATTAATAGAGCCATAAAAACAATAATAAGGCGCTTTTTTACCTAAGACAATTTTTTTATTTTTGCTATCAATACTATAGTTATTAACAATATTTTTATCTTGAAACATTGTTGCATATTGAGATTTTCCATAAAAAATCAAATAATCATAATCTTTCAACTTATAATTTTCAATATTATAAATTAGCCCGTTATCAATATCCAAATTATAAAAATATTTTAAACTTGTTGTCATAAAATGATTAGTTGACGAACTAGGAAAATAAAGTATCTTCGAATTTTTAAAATTCTTACTATTCTTAACTTTGAACCAAAATTCACAATATGGATCAATAATCTCACCCTTTTTTTTGTACGCATTTGCACACTTGGCTTGTAATCTTATATCTGAAATAGAGTATTTTTCATAAAATATTTTTTTTGAATAAATCCACCAAGGTCTTGCCCAAAAATGAGAAGAAACTAAAACCATGTAATAAATCATACATAATATATATATAACCTTTAATAAATTATTCTTTTTAAAATATGAATAAGCAAAAACAGGAGCAATTATAACAATAAACATCGCTAAAAATCTGCAATTAAAATTCATAAAAGAAATAAGGTAAGATAAAGAACATAGAAAGATAATAAAAGATAATGATAAAACAGACATAAAAATTACTTTAGAATTTTTAGAAAAGAAAAATTTTACTAAAGAATAAATTATACAAGGGAGTATAGCTAAAAACCCTAAAATTCCAAAACTCATATGCGGTTCGAGCAAAGTACCGTTCACAGCGTAATTACTCATAGGTTTGTTATAAACACCTTCAGGTACAGAAGAAACATGGAAAAAATTTAAACAGTAAGTTTTTGCTGAGAAAATATATTTTCCAATATATTCACCCCATTTAAAACCGCTAAAATCAAAAAACAAAAAGATATGTCTTATAAAATTAGCAATCATACCTTTAATGCCATAGAAATTTTTATGAGTAACAATAGAAGATTTTGTTCCCATAATATTTCCAAAATCAATAAAATTTAAAATATAGGAATAAGAAGAAAAAATAAGAAAGTTTAAAATAAATAATAAACAAAACTTATAAAAGTTTTTGTAATTTTTATGTTTAAAACTTATATAAAGCATAACAAACGCAATAGCCGGAATAGCAATAATAGCAGTTGTTTTAGTTCCAACTGCAAGAGCATACGCAAGAGATGAATAATATAAACTTATAAAGCATTTTTCTCTAATTGACTGCCAAAACAAAACTAAAGAAGAAAGAATTAAAGATGAAAGAAAAATATCTGTTTCAGTACCTGATATTTGAACAATTACAGAAGCCAAAGAAGAAATAACAAAAACAGTCCAGATTTTTTTTCTAAAAGAAAAACCTAAAATTGACATTATTTTAAAAATAGAAACAAGACTTAAGCAATATCCAAAAAATGAAACAAAACCCAAAAAAGCTTCTTTTTTTAACAACAACAAGATCCAAGAATAAATCAGCTCTGAATTAAAAGGAAAAATCAAACATCTTGCATCAGCAACATCAAAATGTGATAACGAGCCGTTTATGATATAAAACATACTTCTTGAAACATGGTAATCAACTGCATCAGCATTTGTAATAGGCATAACAAAATCTAAAAATAATACACCTAAAATAAAGACAAGAAACGAAAGCCCTAAAATAATAAAGCTCTTATCCAACTTACAAACATTATAATATTTTCTAAAAAAGACTTTAAAATCATATTTAAAGAAAGGTTTGCATCTTTTTATCCAAAGAATAAATGTTACAATCCACAATAAAAAATTTAAAGCTAATACATTTATAATATTAATTGCCGAAAATAAAGATAAAAGTTCAAAAGTTATGACAATTTGTGCAAAAGCAGTTAATAAAAGATACGTAAAATGTTCGTAACTTTTTTTTGTAAAAATAGAAGCTATGAAATAACTTGAAGAAAATACCAGAAAAAATGAAAATAAAAACAGCATCAAAATCACCCAGTTTTAATATATAGGTACATAATTTGAATATTTTAAAACAGCCCAATCTTTAAAATAAGAAATTTGACTGGCACTACCAGTTTTAATATAAATATTATATTGCATATCAACCGGAATATTTAAAGCAACGCAAATAGCAGCTCTAATAACAATCGGATGAGTAACAACTAATAATCTCTTCCCTAAATTTTCATCAATAATAGACTCCATACAAGCCTTAATTCTTTCATTAAAATCTTGAATAATTTCTCCATTCTCAGGAGATTCAAGCAAAATTTGACTAGGCAATTTTTCACTTAATTCAGGATATTTTTTCTTAATCTGTTCAAAAGTCAAACCTTCCCACTCTCCATAATTTCTTGGAAGAAGACTTTCATTTATAATAAAATCATTTTTTAATTCTTCAGCAATAATTTCCGAACTTTGAACAGTGGATAAAGATGGGCTGGAAATTATTTTATCATATTTAACCCCCCTGTTTTTAATAAAATCAACAATTTTATAAATCTGTTCTTCACCACTTTTATTAATTGGAGGATATTGATATCCACTTGACAATTTATGATTTTCTGTAAAAAGAGTTGCTCCGTGTGCTATATAGGTAATTTTACATTTTATGTTAAACATATAATATCTCCGAGTAAAATAATACCATAGAAAAATTAGAAAAATTTAATGTTACTAATTTGTAATAAAATGTTATTTAGTACAAAGAGATTTTAATAAAAGAGTTGACAATCAAATTTTGTTGATGTTGAATAGATATACAGATATAATAGCTGAAAAATTGTGCTGAATTTACGCTGTTAATAAATAGAAAATAAATATATAAGGAGAAATTATGCCAACAATTAACCAGTTAGTACGTCAAGAACGTAAGAAATTAACTGACAAAACAAAATCACCGGCGCTAATGTCATGTCCTCAAAGAAGAGGAGTATGTACAAGAGTATATACAACAACACCGAAAAAACCGAACTCAGCAATGAGAAAAGTAGCCCGTGTAAGATTAACAAATGGATTTGAAGTAACATCATATATTCCTGGAATCGGACACAACTTACAAGAACACAGTGTTGTTTTAATAAGAGGCGGAAGGGTTAAAGACCTACCGGGTGTAAGATACCACATCATCAGAGGTACATTAGATACAGCAGGTGTTGCAAACAGAAACCAATCAAGATCAAAATATGGCGCAAAACGTGCTAAAAAAGGAGGTAAATAATGTCAAGAAGATCAAAACCGGCTAAAAGAATTCCTCCTATGGATCCAATCTACAATAGTGTAGATATCTCAAAATTCATTAACAGAATTATGAGAAGAGGTAAAAAATCTTTAGCAGAAAGAATATTCTATACAACATTAGAAAGAATACAAGAAAGAACTAACGAAAAACCGTTAGAAATATTTGAAAAAGCATTAAAAAATGCTACACCTTTACTTGAAGTAAAAGCAAGACGTATTGGTGGTTCAACTTACCAAGTACCTATCGAAGTAAAAGAAGACAGAGGATTTGCTCTATCATCATCTTGGTTAATTGCAGCTGCTAAAAAACGTTCAGGTAAATCTTTCGTTGATAAATTAACAAACGAATTGATAGATGCTTCAAACGGACAAGGTCAAGCATGCAAAAAACGTGAAGACACCCACAAAATGGCAGAAGCAAATAAAGCATTTGCTCACTACAGATATTAATTTTAATCGTTTGGTAATATTAAAAAAGAGTCCTTAAAAAGGACTCTTTTTTAGTTAAAATATATTTGTATTTAAGGTATTTTTTAGGTAAAATAAAATTATTATGATAGAAGTTAAGAAAATAAAATTAAGAGATTTTGAAATAGGCGGAGATAAATTAACAATACTTGCAGGCCCTTGTGCGATTGAAAATTATGAATGCATGGCAGAAGTTGCAGGAACTTTAAAAGAAGTTTGTAAAAAACTTGATATAAATTACATATTCAAAGCTTCTTATGATAAAGCAAACCGATCAACTATCGACGGTTATAGAGGTTTAGGTATAGATAAGGGCTTAGAATATCTTGCAAAAATAAAAAAAGAATTTGATGTACCAATTGTAACTGATGTACATCTTCCGCAAGATGTAGAAAAAGTTGCTCAAGTTGCAGATATAATACAAATACCCGCATTTTTGTGCAGACAAACTGATTTACTTGTTACTGCCGCAAAAACAGGTAAAATTGTAAACATAAAAAAAGGACAGTTTCTTGCACCTCAACAGATGAAAGCTTTGGCACAAAAAGTTACCGATTCCGGAAACGAAAATATTTTATTTACAGAAAGAGGAGTAAGCTTTGGATATAACAATCTTGTAACAGATATGAGAGCAATTCCTCTAATGCAATTAATAGGATACCCTGTTGTAATGGATGCAACACATAGCGTTCAAATGCCAGGAACAAACGGATGCGCAACAGGTGGAGACAGAAGATGGGTTCCCGTTTTGGCAAAATCAGCTATCGCAGCAGGAGTTAACGCATTATTTTTTGAAGTTCACCCGCAACCGGAAAAAGGTTTGTGCGATGCTGATAACATGTTACCGTTAAAGGATGCTGAAAAATTATTCAAAATTTGTAATGATATTTTTAAACTGATAAGAGAAGAAGAAACTTTATAGAGAATAATAACTATGATAATAAAACACTGGCAGGCAGGAATACTTGGAGCAAATAATTACCTGATTGTTAATGAAACAAGAAAAGAAGCTATTCTTATAGATTGTTCCGAATATACTGAACAACTTGAGCAAGAATTAAGAACTTATAATGCAGAATTAAAATATATTTTATTGACTCATGGACATTTTGACCATGTTATGGGAATAAATAAAACAAAAGAAGCTCATCCTAACGCAAAAGTTTTTGCTCATATTGGAGATAAAAATCTTATAGAAGGTATAAAAGAATTTATGAATAAATATGGAATGATTGAAGATAATATAGAAATTCCTAAAATTGATAATTATGTTCAAGAAGGCAGTATAATAAGCGGAAAAGTAAAAATTTTACATACACCTGGACATACCAAAGGAAGTGTTTGCTATCTAATAGATGACAATTTGTTTTCAGGTGATACAATATTTTTAGAATCAGTAGGAAGAACAGACCTTGAAGGCGGAAGTTTTGAAGAGATAAAATCAAGTATAGAAAATAAAATTTTTACTCTTGATGGAAATATTAAAATCTTCCCTGGCCATGGACCATCTACAAACATAAAACACGAAAAAGAAAATAACAGATTTTTATAAAATAAAATTTGAGGTAACAATGAAAAATCAATTAGAAACTATATTAAAAAACGCAGAAGCTGACTTAGAAAAATCACAAAATATAAATGATATTGAAGAAATCAAATTAAAATATTTAAGCAGAAAAGGTGAATTAAATTCTATCAAAAAGAATTTAAAAGATTTATCTGATGAAGATAAAAGAGTTATTGGAGCTTTTGCAAATGAAATAGCTCAAAAACTTGAATCAGAAGTAAAAAACAAATATGATGAATTTTACAAAAAAGAATTAGACGAAAAGTTAAAATGCGAAAAAATAGATGTTACACTACCAGGAAAAAATATTCCAATGGGAAAAATTCATCCTATTACACAAACAATAAATGAAATAACAGAAATTTTCCATACATTAGGTTTTACTGTAGCATCTGATAAAAATTCACCAGAAGTTGAAACAGAATACTACCACTTTGATGGACTAAACTTCCCGAAAGACCACCCGGCAAGAGATATGCAAGATACATTCTACACAACTCTTGCACCAAACGTTATTTTAAGAGGTCAAACTTCTGGTGCACAAGTTAGAGTAATGGAAGAAATGAAACCTCCTATCAGAATAATCGCACCTGGAAGAGTTTACAGAAATGAAAACGTAAATTCAAGAAAGAATAACTTTTTCCACCAAATTGAAGGTTTGTATGTAGATAAGAATGTAAGTTTTAGTGATTTAAAAGGTATTTTAAACGAATTTTTAAGATTATACTTTGGCGCATCAAGACCTACAAGATTTAGAAGTTCATTCTTTCCATTTACCGAACCGTCTGTAGAAATAGATGTTCAATGTATAATGTGCCAAGGCAAAGGTTGCAGAACTTGTTCCGGAACAGGTTGGCTAGAAATTTTAGGTGCAGGAATGGTTGATGTGAACGTACTAAAAGGTGTTGGAATAGACCCTGAAGTATATAGCGGATTCGCATTTGGTATGGGAGTTGAAAGACTTGCTATGTTAAAATACGCAATAGACGATATAAGATTATTCTTTAATAATGACGAAAGATTTTTAAAACAATTTTAAAAAATTTTGAAAGGAAAAGATTATGGCAAATGAAATCAATAATATTAATAATCAACCAAAAGTTCAACCTAAAAAAGATAATAAAGAAAAAATGACAATAGAAGAAGCCGCAAAAATTATTTATGAAGAGAGTATTTTTTCAAAAGGTGAAAAGATTCATAAAGCCATAACTAAAGATATTCCTGAAAAGATTTTAGAAAAATCACAATCATGGGGTTGGGTTCAAAAATTACAAGAAATTTTTGGAATTGAAACAAAAGAAAATAAACCTGAAACAAAAAATAAGTAAAATATATGATGGAAATAGGTTTGGATTTCTACCCTAACACAACAAAACAAAAAAACAAAACGTGTGTAGATTGGGTTTTACAACCCAACGCAACTCAACAAAACGATAAGACGAAATTTAGGTAGGTTTGGGTTTTACCCCAACAAAGTGTTTATTATAAAATATAAATCATGAATTACAAAAGAGTTTTTATTCCTAATAGTTATTTACATTTAATAATTGTTTCCTATAACAGAAAATTTATTTTTATCGAAAACATACAACTTTTAAGAAATTCATTCAAAAACGCACAAAAATACTTTAAGTTTGAAATTATTGCTATTTGCGTATTACCTGACCATATTCATTTAATTTTGAAACCTGAAAATATAAATGAATATCCGAAAATAATTACATCCGTAAAATATTATTTTTCAAGAAATTATAATGTTGGGGTAGAAACCCCAACCTACGGATATGTAAATAAAAAAGAAAAAGGTATATTTCAACGCAGATATTATGAACATACAATTTGCTCACAAGAAGAATTGAATACTCATATAAATTATATTCACTATAACCCCGTAAAACATGACTATACAAAATCAGTAAAAGATTGGGAATATTCTTCGTTTCATAAATTTGTAAAAAACAATTTGTATGATATAAATTGGGGTTCTTCTGAAGATATTAAAAGTTTTGAAGATTTATATTTTGAATAATATTGAATAACTTTGTAGGTTGGGGTTTTACCCCAACGCAACTCAATAGACAAAAACCAAAATTTGAGTAGGTTGGGTTTTCCAACCCAACAACATTATAAGTTATGAATTATAAAAGGAAGTAGGTTGTGGTTTATACCCCAACGCAACAAAACAAAAAAACCGAAACTTGCGTAGGTTGGGTTTTCCAACCCAACTAATCAAACAAGAAATTAAACCATTTCTCTAAGTTTTTTAAGTTGGTCTCTGATTTGAGCAGCACGTTCAAAATCAAGGATTTTTGCGGCTTTTTTCATATCTTTTTCCAATTTATCAATAAGTTTTGGTAAATCTTTTTTCTCAATACCAAGTTCAACCATTTCTTCCGCAACTATGTCTTCGAAGTTTCTATAACTTGCAACCAGAGCAAGAAGATTATTTTCAATAGGTTTTCTAATTGTTTGCGGAATAATGCCATATTTATCATTATATTCCATTTGCAATTTACGTCTGCGTTCGGTTTCTTCTATTGCAGATTTCATAGAATCAGTCATGACATCAGCATACATAATAACTTCACCGCAAGAATTACGAGCCGCACGCCCAATAGTTTGAATTAAACTTGTTTCCGAACGTAAAAAACCTTCTTTATCAGCATCCATAATTGCAACAAGAGAAACTTCCGGTATATCCAAACCCTCACGAAGAAGATTAACTCCGACAAGTACATCAAATTCGCCAAGTCGTAAATCTCTTAAAATCTCAATACGTTCTATTGATTTAATTTCACTATGCAAATATCTTACTTTTATTCCTTCTGACACAAAAAAGTCCGTCAAATCTTCCGCCATTTTTTTTGTAAGCGTTGTAATCAAAACCCTCTCATCCTTTTCTGCACGTTTTTTTATTTCACTCATTAAATCAACAATTTGATTTTCAATAGGTCTAACAGAAATTTTAGGGTCAACAAGTCCTGTAGGACGAATAATTTGCTCAACAATCTGAGAAGAAGTTTCACGTTCAAATTCAGCAGGAGTTGCAGAAATATATATTTTTTGACCAACTTTATCAAAAAATTCGTCATTTTTTAATGGTCTGTTATCCTTTGCACAAGGTAATCTAAAACCATATTCAATTAAAGTATCTTTTCTTGAAGCATCACCATGGCTCATTCCTTTTATTTGAGGTAACGTAACATGAGATTCATCAATTACTGTCAAAAAATCTCCTCTAAAATAATCTAATAAAGTTGCAGGCGGAGAACCCGCAGGTCGACGCTCTATTATTCTTGAATAATTTTCTATCCCTGAACAATATCCCATTTCCTTTATCATTTCAATATCATATTTTACTCTTTGTTCAAGTCTTTGTGCCTCAATAAGCTTATTGTTACTTTTTAATGCTGCTAATCTGTTTTGAAGTTCTTGTCTTATTAAATCCAAAGTTTCTTCAACATTTTCGTCATAAGAAAGATAATGAACCGCAGGATAAATAACAACTTTTTCCGGTATTTCAAGAATTTCACCTGTTACACTATCTATTTTTGTAATTTTTTCAACTTCATCACCGAAAAATGAAACTCTTGTAACAGCCTTTTCGTATGAAGGCATAATTTCTACAATATCACCTCTAGCTCTAAAATTTGCACGCTCTAACACAACATCATTTCTTGTATATTGAACAGAAACAAGATGTTTTAATAAATCGTCTCTTGAAAGTTCATCTCCAACAGCTATTTGAATAGCACCTCTAAAATAATTTTCAGGTAACCCCAAGCCATAAATACAACTTACTGAAGCAACAACAATTACGTCATTTCTTTCATATAAACTTCTTGTTGTATTATGTCTAAGTCTATCAATTTCATCATTAATACTTGCAGATTTTTCTATGTATGTATCCGTTCTAGGTATATAAGCCTCCGGTTGGTAATAATCGTAATAAGAAATAAAATACTCAACCGCATTATCAGGAAAAAGTTCTTTAAATTCATTATAAAGTTGAGCGGCAAGAGTTTTATTGTGAGCAATAATAAGAGTGGGCTTTTGAACTTGCTCAATCACATTTGCAATCGTAAAAGTTTTACCTGAACCGGTTATACCAAGTAAAGTTTGCGTATCAAACCCCTCTTTAATACCCTCAACTAATTGTTTAATAGCTTTTGGCTGATCTCCGGACGGTTTATATTTAGAACTAATTTTAAATTCTTTATCCATAAAAACATTTTATACCAATAGATAAAAAACAACAAAATTTTCCTAAAACACAGACTAAAACATGATTTCACCTATATTCTACTCAAACAAACTATGTTAAATTTTGTTACAAAATTTATATATCTGAATACCAGTGTATTTAAGTATTTCAAAAAAAAGTATATACTTAGTATGTAAAAAATAGCAAAAAATTTTAAGAAAAAAACTTTATATAATTGTAAGGAATTCACATTAGAGGTAATAGGAGCAACACGAATTATGGCTAGAGTATTAGTATCAATGCCCGAAGATTTTTTAAACAGAATCGATGAAGTAGCAGGAACAGAAAGTCGTTCTCGTTCAGAATTAATTCGTGAAGCTTTGCGAACATATATTCATAAAAGCAATACTCGCAACACTATAGCGGCAGAAAAAAATGCAAGTATTCTTGAAGCATTGCTTGATTAAAAGTTTTGATAATCTGAATGACACAGATTATATTTGGTAAGGGAATTAGGTAAAATAAATTAAAAATGGGTAAGTAAAAAAAATCAGCTTGTATAAGCTGATTTTTTTATAATTTAATTTGATATATAAAATTATCATTAAGAATTTTTTTTGTAATAATTTTTTTATTTTTTATCCAATCATCAAAATACTTATATTCAGAATCGTTCATATTGTCAGTATCATGAAGTTTAATAAAGAATATGTTCCGACCTTTTGGTAAAGCATTTAACATATTAAAAAACTCTCTTTCTGATATATCACCGGATTCTAAAATAATAACATTTCCATTATTAATTTTTAAATTTTTTGTATAGTAGTAAAATGATAATGCTGAATAAGAATTAAAAACAATATAATCTTCTTTTTCATTATAATTTTCTTTCAAACATGTAATTATCTCTTTAGTATTACCTCTAATTGAAGAATAATTAAAACAAATATCTTTTAAATAATCGAAATTGTAAGAATTTAATGTAATTAGAAGAATTATAAAATACAAATATTTTTTTGAAAGCACTTCTAAAGGAAACGTTAATATAATTATAATAATAGGAAAGCAATAAAGAGTCAGTCTCTGATAAAACGGATAAAACGTAGTAAAAGCAAATATTATAGATAAACAAAATGATAAAATCAATATATTGTTATAATAGCGTTTTGCTTTTATAAAATAAAACCAAGAAACTACCAATAAAATTAAAATTAATAATACAAATTTATTTGGATAAAATTCATACAAAATATTTTCTTTTATAATATAAAAAAAAGATTGTAAGTCAGAAATTGTACGTCCTATCCAAATATTACTCCACCCATTAGAAAGCATTGATGATCTTGCAGGAATAAGAATAAAAAATAAATATACTCCAAAAGATAAAATATAAGAAAACCCAACAATTATTAACGATTTTAATTTGAATTTTTTATAAACTATCTGAGCAATAAACCAAGCCGTAAGTATAAATAATGAAGGTAGAGAAAGCCATGGAAAAACGATAAAAAAGAACGCAATAATAAGAATATGCTTCTTCTTAAATAAAGATAATTTATCTAATACTAAAAACGCCAACATATACACAAGCATATCAACAATATACGGCTTAACCTCGGCTGAATAATATATAATGTAATAATTTATAGCAAATAAAAAATTAGAAACGATAAGAGCAAGACTTTCTTCTTTGAAAAATTTTTTTGAAAACAAATAAAATATAAAAATTGACAAAACCCCGCATAAAATTGATAAAAATCTATACGCCATTTCCCCCTGACCAAAAATCATTGTAAAAATTTTTACCAAAAACAAAAACAACGGAGGTGCTGATTGATTATAAGACAAAGGCTTAAAAAATTCCCAAATAGAATGTTCCTGTACATTCATTACAAGTAAAAGTTCGTCAAACCAAAATGAAATATCAGATAAATACCAATTAAACCTAATAACACAGGCTAAGATAAATATAAAAATTAATAAAGACCAAAAAATAAACTTCTTTTTAGAATAATGATAATCCATAAGAAAATTTTAACATAACCAAAATAGATTAACTTGCGAACAAATTATTTTTAGAGTAAATTATCCATATAATGAAAATAATAATTTACGGAGCAAGTGAAATTGCTACTCTTATTGCAAAAGAATTTCACCAAATCCACGAAATAACCATAATTGATAAAGAAGAAAAAAAGACAGAAGACTTAAGCCGTTTAGATATTTGTTTTATAAACAGTGAAGCTTTGACTATTGATACGTTAAAAAACGCTAATATAAAGTCAGCAGACATATTTATATCAACAACAGCAACAGACGAAATCAACATATTAGCTTGTCTTACTGTAAAAAGAATGTGTTCTGTAAAAACAATTTGTTTTGTTTCAAAAGAACAATCAAAGACGTCTTTAGGATTAACAAGAGATAGCGAATATGCAGGTTCTTTGTTTATTGACCATATTATTTGGCCGGAAGAACTTTTAACAAAAGAAATTTTTCAAATAGTAACTATAGAAAAGGCTCTGGATGCTGAAAATTTTGCAAACGGCAGAGCAAGATTGTTAGAATATAAACTTGATGCGGAATCTATTCTTGTTGGTAAAAAAGTAAGAGAATGTGATTTTCCTGACGAATGTTTAATTGTTGGAATAACAAGAGAAGACAAATTATTTATACCATATGGAGAAACTGTTTTAGAAGAAAATGATAAGATAATATTTATGGGACTTTCTGCCCAATTATCAATTCTTGCGGCAAGATTTTTCCACGAAAAAAATTACTCAAAATCAATAACAATTATTGGCGGTGGCAATGTTGGATTAATGCTTGCTAAAAATTTGGAAAAATCAAAAGTCCATATTAAAATTATTGAAAAAAATTTAAAACGTTGTGAACATTTAGCTGAAGTTTTATCCAATACCCTAATAATTAACGGCGACGGTACGGATTTAGAACTTTTAACGCAAGAAGAAATTCCAAGTTCGGATGCTGTTATAAGCGTAACCAATAATGATGAAAAAAATCTCTTATGCTCACTTTTAGCAAAACAACTGGGAGTTAAACGTATTGTTTCAAGAGTTTCAAAAGATGTTAACATACCGCTATTTGATAAAGTTGGAATAGATATAACAGTTTCTCCAAAGCTTGCAGCACTTCATGAAATTAAAAATACAATATCACAAGAACAAAATATTGATATTTTAGCAACAGTTGAACAAGGTAAGGGTGAAGTTTTAGAAATAAACATAGAAAATACCTTTTCGGAAATAAAATTAATGGAATTAAAACTTCCAAGACGTGCCATAATCGGAATAATTCACCGTAATAACAGAGTTATAATTCCAAAAGGAGATACGCTTATAAGAGCTGAAGATAAACTAATAATATTTACAACAAAAGAAAGTGCTCCTGTTTTAAAAGATTATTTTAAGGTTAAATAGATATGAGATTATATTATTTGATAGATGCACTTGGAATAGTAATTTTTTCAATCGGAGTAATGACGTTGATTCCTTGTATATCTGCGTTAGTTTACCATGATTGGTTTTCACTTATATTGTTTTTAATTTTAGGATTTTTAACAATATTAACAGGTCATTTAATGCATATTCTAACGCCATCGGAAAAAGTTCTTAACCTAAAAAAAACAGAAGGTTTAGCACTCGTTTTACTATCATGGGTATCATTTTGGCTTATTGCTACAATACCTTTTTTAGCATATGGATTAAACCCAATAAATGCTTTTTTCGAAGCAATTTCTGGGATCACTTCTTGCGGAGCAACTATCTTAACTGATTATAACTTTCCAAAAACATTTTTCTTTTACAGAGCCTACATTCAATGGTTAGGAGGTATGGGAATAATAATTCTGTTTACAGCAATATTACCACAATTTGCAGTAGCAGGAAGGCAGTTATTTTTTGCGGAAGCTCCGGGTTCAAGAGAAGAAAATTTAACACCAAGAATAAAACATACAGCGTCCGCTTTATGGAGTATTTATGTAGGACTTACAATTTTACAAATAATTTTACTAAATATTTTTGGACTAAATTTATTTGATGCAATTTGTATTTCCCTTGCAACAATATCAGCAGGCGGATTTTCACCTCTTGCAACAAGCGTGGGAGGCTATCAATCACAAATTTGCAACTGGATTTGCATTGTCTTTATGTTTATAGCAGGTTGTAACTTTGCTCTAATGTATAAATCAATAGTAAAAAAAGACCCTCTTGTAATGGTTAAAAACGAAGAATTCAGATTTTACTTTTTATTTGTAAGTGTAATATGTCTTATACTTGCAGGAACTTTATATTTGAATACACATTCAACCAGCTTTAGTCTATTTACGGATGCAGTATTTTCAACAATATCCGTAATAACTTCAACCGGACACACTACAACAAACTTTGGATTATGGACTCATCAAGCATTAGCGTTATTGTTCTGTACAACAATAGTTGGTTCTTGTGCAGGTTCTTGCGGCGGAGGAATTAAAATAGTAAGAGCAATAATTTATTGCAAATTTTTAAAAATGGAATTAACAAAAATATTACACCCAAACGCTGTTATAAATATAAAATTAGACAATAATGTTGTTGCAAAAGATGACTTAAGACAAGTAATATCTTTTGTAACCTTCTATCTTTTGTTTTTTATGGCAAGTTCGTTTGCCGTAACGTTGATTGAAAACAATCTATCCGTTGGTTTAAGCGGAACAGTATCAACATTGGGACTTGTAGGTGTTGGAGCAGGTTCAATTATAGGGCCTGCTGAAGGATTTAATAATGTACAACCTCTAACAAAGATATTGTTTATGTTTAATATGTTAATCGGACGTTTAGAAATAATACCTGTTGTAGTTTTACTAAATAAAGATTTTTGGTCAATATCAAAATAGGAGAAAATATATGAAATTTCACACAGAATATTTATGGTTTAACACAGAAAAAATAAGAGATTATATAAATATAACAGATGAAGTTGAAGATATAGTAAGAAAAAGCGGAATACAAGATGGGATGGTGCTTGTTTCGGCGATGCATATAACCGCTGCAGTTTATGTAAATGATGCTGAAAGCGGTTTAATACAAGATATTGATGCTTGGTTAGAAGAAATTGCTCCGTATAACATAAATTATAAACACCACAGAACAGGCGAAACTAACGGCGACAGCCACTTAAAGAGTTTAACTTTAGGACATGAAATTATTGCACCAATAACAAATGGCAGACTTGATTTCGGCCCATGGCAACAAATCTATTATGCAGAATTTGACGGACAAAGAAGAAAAAGAGTTATTGTAAAAGTTATGGGTGAATAAATTTAAAAATTTTATGAGTTAAATAACAAACTTAATCCGGCTCTGATATAATTTTTTAACTCTGCAAATGAACGAATTTTTGAAAGCATTTTAAAAATATAAGCAGGTCTGAGATAAAATTGTTTGACAGCAAGTTTGTGAAGTTCCATAACTCTATCCTTTGAAAGATTATGAGTTCTGACAATCGGATAATAATATGCACCTTTAAATGAATAATCCTTATCAAAGAGATTATAATTTTGTACATAATTATAAAATTTAGTGCCCAAAAGAGGAACAGCTGTATAAAAACTTACAAAATCAGGATCTAATTTTATTGCGAAATCAATAGATTGCTTAATCGTATTTTCATCATCCCATGGTAAACCAATAACAAAATACGCGTATGTTTTCATTTTTGCTTTTTTAAGCATTTTAAAACAGTCTCTTATTTCAAAAATATTTATTTTTTTTGTAATCTTATCAAGAATAAACTGTGAACCACTCTCAACACCAACACTAACAAGCCGACAGCCGGATTTATACATTAAGTCAAGCATCTCTAAATCAATAGTATCCACTCTTGTATTACAAGACCAAACTATTTTCAAATTTTCCTTTATTATTGCATTACATAAATCAATTACCCAGTTTTTATCTTGAGTAAAAATATCAGACCAAAAAATAAAATTATTTATTTTGTAGCGTTTTATACAATCTTTTAATTCTAAAATAATATTTTCAGGACTTCTTCGTCTTACAAGAGAGCCTGAAACAGGAGTTGCAAGGCAAAAGAAACAATGGTGCGGACATCCTCTTGAAACTTTAATAACTGCTTGAGGTTTTCCGTTATCAGGGCGTATATATATATTGTTATCAACTAAATGTCTTGCAGGGAACGGTAGAGCATCTAAATTATCAATAAACGGTCTTTTACCGGTATATTTTACAGTAAAATTATCTCTATAATAAATACCTAAAATATCGTTATATTCTTTACCTTCTAAAATCTCTTTTAAAGTTTCTTCTGCTTCACCAACAATAACAATATCAATATATTTATTATTATACAAAGTATCCTTAGCACACACTAAAAAAGGAGCACCTTTTGCTATGGTAATAACATTTGGGAATCTTTTTTTAGCTAATTTTAAAGCTTTTAAATCAGATTCAAAAGTTGGCATAGCAACATTAATAAGAATATAATCCGGTTTAAAACCCTCTAAATCTTTTATAAAATCTCCACCTAAAGAATAATCTTTAATTTTAGCTTCAAAATTTAACAATTCAGCAACACCAGCCAAATACATTAAATCTGTAGGTGGTAGCGGAGGAATGATAAACAAATCTTTAACAGGTTGTTGGCATCTGTCTTCTCTATTCAAAACAGGAGATGGCGGATATACTAAAAAAATTTTTTTCTTCATAAACTAAATCTAACTATAAAATAAAATATGGTCAAGTTATTACTTTTGTGTTACTTTAAAAACATAAGTAACTATTGATAAAAAGGAAATAAAAATGAGTATAGCTGATGAATTAGCAACCGTATATGATGCCAAAAGTACAGAAGAAGAAATGTATAAATTTTGGGAAGAAAATCAATTTTTCAAAGCAGATGAAACAAGTGATAAACCTCCGTTTTCAATAGTAATACCTCCACCAAATGTAACAGGTGTACTTCATATGGGACACGCACTTGACGGTACATTACAAGATATTCTTACAAGATACCACAGAATGAGCGGTTATGAAGCATTATGGTTACCGGGTACCGATCACGCAGGTATTGCTACTCAAGCGGTTGTTGAAAAAAAACTAAGAGCTGAAGGTAAGACTCGTTTCGATTTAGGCAGAGAAAAATTCCTTGAAGAGACTTGGAATTGGGCAAATGAACATAAATCAGCTATTTTAAATCAATTTAAAAGATTAGGCGCATCATTTGACAGAACAAGAGAAAGATTTACCTTTGATGAAGGTTGTTCTGCTGCCGTAAAAAAGGTTTTTGTTGATTTGTATAACAAAGGTCTAATTTACAAAGGTGCATACATAGTAAACTGGTGTCCTAGATGTATGAGTGCTATTTCTGATATAGAAACAGAATACGAAACAGAACAAGGACATTTATGGGAAATTTCTTATCCTCTTGTAAATGAACAAGGTGCAATAGTTGTTGCAACAACTAGACCTGAAACAATGTTTGGTGATGTTGCTATTGCAGTTCATCCAAGTGATTACAAATATAAAGATTTAATTGGAAAAACAGTTTATATTCCTCTATCTAGAAGAGAAATTCCAATAATTGCAGATGAATACGTTGATAAATCTTTTGGAACAGGTGCTGTAAAAATAACTCCGGCACACGATCCTAACGATTATGAAGTAGGTAAGCGCCATAATTTAAAACCTATTTGGGTAATTGATGAAGAAGGTAAAATGATTGATTGTCCTGAAGTTCCTGAAGATATAAGAGGACTGGAAAGATATGAAGCTCGTAAAAAAACTGTTGATATGCTTTCATACAACAATTCATTGATAAGAATTACGGAACACGAACACAACGTTGGCAAATGTCAAAGATGTAATACAACAATCGAACCGTTACTTTCTGAACAATGGTTTGTAAAAATGGAACCATTGGCAAAAGAAGCCATTGCTGCCGTAAAAGACGGAAGAATAAAATTTATTCCCGAAAGATGGGAGAAAAATTATTTAGGTTGGATGGAAAATATAAGAGATTGGTGTATTTCAAGACAACTATGGTGGGGACATCAAATTCCTGCATATTATCATAACCAAACAGGGGAAATGGTTGTTGCAGAAGAAAATCCTGATCCTGAAAATTACACACAAGATACAGATTGTCTTGATACTTGGTTTTCATCAGGATTGTGGCCATTTTCTACAATGGGTTTTCCTAATACTGAAACAGCCGATTTCAAAAAATTCTATCCTACAAGTGTTCTTGTAACAGGTTTTGATATTATATTTTTCTGGGTTGCAAGAATGATTACAATGGGATTGGAATTTACTAAAAAAGCACCATTTTCAACTGTATATATCCATGGTCTTATCAGAGATGAAAAAGGTCAAAAAATGTCTAAATCAAAAGGTAATACAATTGACCCTGTAAGTATAATTGATAAGTATGGTTGTGATGCTTTGAGATTTACTCTTACATCACTTTGTACATATGGCGGACAAGATATAAAAATTTCTGACGAAAGATTTGAATACGGAAGAAATTTTGCAAATAAAATCTGGAACGCTTCAAGATTTGTATTAATGAATCTTGACGGAGTTGATAATAATGAAGTTGATATGAATAATTTAACTCTTGCTGACAAATGGATTTTAAACAAATTAAATGAAGTTTCAAAAGAAGTTAATGAAAATATTAAAAATTACAGAATAGGTGAAATAGCTCACGTTTTATATGACTTTTTCTGGAATTCATATTGCGATTGGTATGTAGAAATTGCGAAAATTCAATTACAAAATGAAGAACAAAAACTAAACACACAAAGAGTTTTAAGATATGTTCTTGATATGTCTTTGAGATTATTGCACCCTATAATGCCTCATATAACTGAAAAAATTTGGCAATTAATACCGAAAGAATCAGAATTCAAAGCAATAATAAAGGCTAAATATCCGGTATATAATGAAAAATTATCATATCCAAAAGAATCTGAAGAAATGGAATTGGTTTTTGAAACAATTAAATCATTGAGAAACGTAAGACAAGGATTTAATATTTCTCCGTCAGTACCAATAAATATTGAAATTCGTGCAGAAAAAAATGAAAAACCTGTATTTGAAGCAGTAGTTTCATACATCAAACGTCTTGCAAGAATAAATGAAATATCTTTTGCAGATATAAATTCTGATGTACCTAAAAAATCGGCAGCATGCGTTGTTTCAAAATCAAGAATAATAATTCCTCTTGAGGACTTGATAGACTTAAATGCGGAAATAAAACGTCAAGAAAAGAAACTTGATAAATTGACTGCAGAAAAAATTTCTCTTCTTGGACGATTGAATAATGAAAAATTTACATCAAAAGCTCCACAAGAAGTTATCGACCAATCAAAACAAAGAGTTGAAGAAATTACACATCAAGAAGATTCTATTAAAGAATTGATTGATAATTTAAAATAAGGGAAAATCTTTTGAGAAATGAATAATCTGACAAAATCTGAAATAATAGAAATATTAAAAGATGATTCGCAAAATGAACAACTTTTTTCTGAAGCTGATAAAATTCGTAAAAAATTTGTAGGAGATGAAGTTCATCTTAGAGGATTAATTGAATTTTCAAATATTTGTAAAAGAACTTGTAAATACTGTGGTTTAAGAGCAGAAAATAAATCAATTAGCAGATATCGAATTACAGAAGATGATATAGTTTTTTACGCCCAAAAAGCTGCAGAGTTGGGATATAAAACTATTGTTCTTCAATCAGGAGAAGATGAATTCTATTCAAGAGATATTATATGTAACATTATAAAAAAGATTAAAGAATTAAATGTTGCATTAACCTTAAGCATTGGAGAAAGAAGTTTTGATGACTTTAAAGCTTTTAAAGATTCCGGAGCAGATAGATATTTAATCAGAATTGAAACAACTGATAAAGAACTCTATAAAAAAATGCACCCGCATATGGACTTTGCAAACCGCATTAAATGCTTAGAATATATAAAAGAATTAGGTTATGAAGTCGGAACAGGGTGCTTGGTAGGATTACCCTATCAAACTATTGAATCTTTAGCCAATGACATTTTGTTTTTTAAAGAAATTAATGCAGATATGGTAGGAATAGGACCATTTATTTCACATCCTGATACACCTTTAAATAATGCAGAAAACGGAAGCTTTATACAAGCCGTAAAAGTTATGGCAATTACAAGAATAATGCTTCCTGATATTAATATTCCGGCAACAACAGCAATGGAAACACTAAATCCTAACGGTCGAATTATTGCCTTACAAAGCGGAGCAAATGTAGTTATGCCAAATGTAACATCTACAGAGTATAGAGCTAAATATGAAATTTACCCAAATAAAATTTGTATAAATGAAAATCCTGTACAATGTAGAAATTGTATAGAAAATAAAATTAAATCTATTGGAAGAACAATTGCATCTGATTATGGTTTTCACAAAAAATTTTAATAAACATATCATTAGATAAAATTTCAACATGTTAAGTTCTTTGTATTACATGCCAGTATTGGATTAGAGCAACTTCATAAAACTTAACAATTTGCAAAAAAAAGACAATTTTTTCAATACGAAATACTTTTTATAAGTACGAGAGATTTAAAGAGAGAAGAAATGACATTACCTATTGGCTTAAACTTTAATAGTATTACATTTGGTCCAAACCAAACAACACGCTCTTTAAATGACGCTTTGTTTTCAAATCCTAGTTTATTTTCAGGTATAACATTTAACAGTAATCCTACTGTTACTAACCCAACTTTGTCAGCACCTTTATTTCAAGGTTTTAATTTACCATCTCTAAATATGCCGTTATTCAGCGGTTTTGCAGGTTTAAGCAATTTCTTCTCAACTCCAATGAGCTTTAATTTAGGAGCTTTTGGTAGTAATTTTACATCAAACTACAATTTATTCCCAGCTTTCGGACAATCAACTTTTTCTTGCACAGGCACATTTGGTACTAATGTAAGACCTGGTCTTTCATTAACATCAAACAGAGCCAAAAATGCAGTTCAATTAGCTTTAAGTGAAGTTGGTACTTCAGAAGTAGCACATACAAATAACTCAGCAGGTGTAAATAAATATAGAGGCGGTTCTGCAAACGGAGTTGCTTGGTGCGCAAGCTTTGTTTCTTGGTGCTACGGACAAGGTCAAAATTCAAATAATAAAAAGACTTTTGGCTATACAGCTTCTTCTCAAGATATAAAAAATCAAGCTAAAAAAGCAGGATTTTACTCAGACAAACAATCTGGTTACACTCCTGTTGTAGGTGACATAGCTGTTTGGACATATTCACAAGATAAAGGTCATGTCGGCATCATTTCTAAAGTATATAACGATGGTTCTTTTGACGTTGTTGAAGGAAACTGTGGTGACAAAGTTCAAAAAGTTCACAGATCTAAAAATACAGATAAATTATCTGGCTTTGTAAGAATGAATGAATGGCTTGAAGCTTAATTTTTTTCAGTGTGAAATGGTAAGGGAAAAGTAAAGGTGTGTTAGGATTGATTAAAATCAATCCTTTTTTATTAATAAAAAAACAATTATATGTTATAATATAAAACATGACAGATTCACTTTCAGTTTCATTTAAATATACAAGAGAAGATATCCTAAATGTAGTTATAGAATCTTTAGGTTTTGATATTAAAAGATGTTGGAGCATTCTTATTTTAATGTTATTGGCTATAATAGCAAGTATATATTGCATTTTGATTAAATTATATATTTTTGCAGGATTACTCATATTTATAGCACTATTATTTGTACCGGTATATATTGTAATTGCATATCTAAATTTAGCGTCAGCCTTAAAAATTTTAACAGATTGTGTATACACAATAGAAGACAATCAATTAATAGCCGGAAGTAACCTAGGTTTTCAATATTTCAACTTAAAAGACATAGATAAAGTTGTGCTAACAAAACCTATTATTTTTATATATGTATCTAAAAAAAATGCATATTTTATTCCAATACGAGCTTTTAATTCACCTGAAAAAGCTAATAAATTTATAACCGAATTGCAATATGGAATAGAAGTTGCAAAAAAAGAAGAAAGAGAAATTCAAAACCTTTAGAAAATTTCTACTTCACTTGTTTTTAAATTGTAATTTGCCTTTACAACCATAATTTCGCCGGAGTCAACCTTTTTAGAAATATAAGCATCTTTTACTAATAAATCTTTTGCTTGATATTCGACATTTTGTCTTATAGCTTCTTTATGAAAATCATCTTCTTCTAAATTTTCATTAACTTTTTCAATGGCAGGATATATCTCCATAAGTATAGACTTTAAATTAGGAGAAATTGTATCAAGAGTTTTTGATTTATATGTTTCAACTGCAGAATGAACAGCCCCGCAATTATCATGGCCTAAAATCATAATTAATTTTACACCAAGATGAACAACTGCATATTCAATACTACCCATAACTTCTTGAGATAATACGTGCCCAGCTGTTCTTATTACAAATATATCACCAAGACCTGCATCAAAAATAATTTCTAAAGGTACTCTTGAATCCGAACAAGACAAAACTACAGCAAAAGGAGTTTGCTTTGAAACAAGCGAATCCTTCGTTTCTTGACTTCTATTCGGATGAATAGAAGCATTATTAACAAATCTCTTATTACCATCTACCAATCTTTGTAGAGCTTCTTTAGCATCAATCATATTTTCTCCTTATTAATCCATAAATTTAAATTTTATAAGAGCCAATATTGCAGCAAAACCGTCTTTCCAGCTTATTTTTTTACCTTCTTCAAATCCTCTTGCTTCATAAGAAATCGGTATTTCTTTTAATTTTGCACCTTGTTTAAGAATTTTTGCCGTAATTTCAGGTTCAAAATCAAATCTGTCAGATTTAATATTTAAAGGCTTAACATATTCAGCCTTAAAAACTTTATAACAAGTTTCCATATCTGTTAATTTTGCACCATATAAGATATTGGTTATGATTGTCAACATTTTATTACCTAAAAAATGAGTGAGCATAAAGTTTTTAGATTTATCAATATTTAAAAATCTTGATCCGTAAACAACGTCAGCTTCATTATCCAAAACAGCTTTAACAAGAGGTAATAAATCTTGAGGATTATATTCTAAATCAGCATCTTGAATAGTAATAATATCTCCTGAAGCCTCCTTAAAACCGGTTCTTAATGCGGCACCTTTTCCCTTATTTTTATCATGATACAAAACTTTATAATTCAAATTTTTATAAAGCTCTTTTGTACCATCAGTAGAATAATCATCAATTAGTATAATTTCCTTTTCTAATCCATAAAATTCTATACTTTCAACCTTTTCCAAAATTTTATACAAGGTATTAACTTCATTAAATACAGGTATCAAAATTGTAATTTTTTGCATAAGTTTCCTTAATTCTTTGAAATATTAATAAAACTATTGTACAATAAAAACGAGAAGAGGATATGATTTTATGGTTTACGTACTTGAAAATAGAGAAATAATAAGCGCAAAAGCATTATTACAAAATGCTTTTAAAGAAATAGAACAACAAAATTATAATCAGGCAGAAGTGCTTACTAAAGAAGCACAAGATATTTTTAAGACAGAAAATTCTAATGAGAATATTTCAATATGTCTTTCTATGTTAGGATTTTTAAAATACCTAAAAAACAAGGATAATTACCAAAAAAGTTTAAACTTCTTAAATGACGGTTTATATATAGCAAACTACAATAATTATCATCCTGCTCAACTTGTATATGAATTATTTTCAGGAATAATAAATTTAAGAGAAAATAACGTTGATCTTGCAGAGCTTCAATTAACAAAAGCAAAATATTATGCAGTAAAAGAAGATGAATTCGGACTAATAGATTATGTTATTAAAAATCTTGATGAAATTGCAAAATTAAAACATCAAGAGCCAAGTAATAAAAGAGATCCGCTTAACGCTCTTGTGAAAATTGGGCAATCTGTAGCCGCAGAAACAGATATTGATAAATTGATAAAAGTTATAGCCGAAGCAGTAAAAGAAGCTATAAATGCTGACAGATGTACGGTATTTTTATATGATAAAGAACACGATGAACTTTGGAGCAAAGTTGCATTAGGCCTAGACAGTTCAGAATTAAGATTTCCTGCAGGAAAAGGTCTTGCCGGTCATACTGTAAAAACTGGTGAAAGCATAAACATTAAAGACGCCTATAATGATGAAAGATTTAACAAAGAAATAGATAAAAAAACAGGATATAATACAAAAACTATACTTTGTATGCCTATCAAAAATTTAAATCAAGAAATTATAGGTGCTTTTCAAGTTTTGAATAAAGTTGGGGGTTATTTTACACCTGAAGACGAAGACTTACTTGTAGCAATAGGTTCATCAGCAGGTATTGCACTAGAAAATGCGCAACTTTTTGAAAAACAAAAGAAAATGTTAGAAGAACAAAAAATCGTATTTGATAGTTTTATTGAAACACTTGCGGCCTCTATTGATGCTCGTGACAAGATTACAGCCGGTCATTCTACCAGAGTAAAATATTATTCTTCTATGATAGCTAAAGCATTCAACCTTGATGATAAAATGGTTGAAATTATTGAAAAAGCAGCAACATTGCATGACATCGGAAAAATTGGTATTAAAGATTCTGTTCTTCAAAAAGAAGGTAAATTAACAGACGAAGAATACAAACATATTCAAGAACACGTTGCAATTACGCATAATATTCTAGAAAAGATTCATATGTCAGATGACTTTAAACTAATAGCAGAAATTGCATGTGCTCACCACGAAAAATTTGATGGTACAGGTTATTACAGATATTTATCAAGAGATGATATTCCTTTTGGAGGAAGAATTCTTGCCGTAGCAGATGTTTTTGATGCTATAACATCAAAAAGACACTATCGTGATAAAATGCCTATTCACAATGTTATCAATATCCTTATAAAAGATAGTGACAAGCATTTTGATAAATCTGTTGTTGATATGTTTTTATCACTTCGAACAAACCAAGTTATTAAGGTATTTTTAACAGAAAATAAATTAACAATAAAACCTGAAGATGATGAATTTTTATCACACTTTACGCTAAGAGATTTATATAATTTATTAGAAAAAGATGCCGACACATTAACAGATGAAGAAAATAAATTTATTAATATGTTTAATAAATATTATTTAGGACAACTTGATGATTAAAAAGATTCTTATATTATTTTTAATATGTTTACTAAATATATCTGTTGCTTTTGCTTTAGATGAGCAGAGAAAGTATCAATCGCTTGAAGATTTTAACAAGGCTTTTGAAAAATTTAAAAACAGTAATGTAAGTATAGCTTATGTTGATTTTGAAAACATTGTAAATAACAGTCCTAATGATAATGATTATATAAATATTGTATTATCAGGAAAGTTAAGTGACATTGGATTTTATAATTTAGCAGATAAAGCAAGATCAAAAATTAAAGATAAAGAACTTTCTCAAATTCCACTAAAAAATATTGATATAATATTTCATCACAATAAAAATTTTGATATAGATGATGAAATATATCTTGGAGAAAGTTTTGCAGATATAACATACAATAACATGAGTAACGAAGTTGCAACTGAATTAACCTCAAACACAGCTTTGCTTGAAAAATATGACTATGCACTCTATTTAACATCATTGGCTTGGTACAAGAATAACAACTTGGCAATGGCTGAAAAATACATTGTTGAAGCTACTACCAAAAATCCTCAAAATGTTTTATATAAGTACTTACAAGCAAAAATACTTGCCGATAAGGGATATAAAGATAAAGCCTTAAAAATTGCAGAAAGCATAAAAAAAGATGTTATATTGACGGATTATTATGATAAAAAATATAAAGAAATAGAAGAATACATTCTATATAAAACTTCAAAAGATGAAACAACAAAAAATTATCATTTGGCAAATTATTATTACTATAGAGAAGATTATCTGCGCTCGTTAAAATTTATGCCTCAGATTAATACAAAGAATAAAAAAGAAGCTTCAAAAATACATGTGTTAATGAGTAAAAATTATGTGGCATTAAAAGATTATAAAAATGCTTTGCAAAATGCACAAAAAGCGCATAAACTGGATAAAAAAAATGTAGATGCATTAATAATTTTGGGAGACATCGAATTTCAAACAGAAAACTACAAAAACGCCTTAAAACATTATAAAATAGCGATGAATTATGAAAAATCGGATTATAAGGCAAGCATAAAAGTTGCTCAGAGTTATCTAAAACTTGATAAAGCAATAAAAGCCCAATCAATCTTACAAAATATATTAAAAAATAACAGTTGTAATTGCTATATGGCATATTACTTAGAGGCATTATTAGATAAAGGTAAGAGCCAAAGCTATTTAAAAAAAGCCTTAGGATTAAATAGTGAATTCATAGATGGCTGGCTTGAATTGGCAAAATATGAAATAGAAAATTCAAATTATAAAGAAGCTCAAATTTATCTTAACAATGCTTATAATCTTGACCAAACTTATTACAAATATTATTATTATCAAGGATTGTTATATAAGAATAAAAAAGATATAGATAAAGCAAACTATAATTTTCAAAAAAGCAAAACATTAAATTCAAAATATATCGCAGTAAAGAAAGATTAAAATATGAGTAGTATAGAAAAGAAAAATATGTTAATAGTAGAAGATCACGAACTTACAAGATTTGGTCTTAAAACAAATTTTGAAGGAATAGATATTATTGACAAAATATTTGAAGCAGAAGATGCAGAAAAAGCATTAAAGCAATTTAAAGAAAATAAAATAGATATAATAATAATGGATGTGGGTTTACCTCAAGTAGATGGAATAGAAGCAACAAGAAGAATAAGATTGATAGATTCGGAAGTAAAGATTATAATGCTTACGTCACATAATGATGAACAAGCTGTTCTAAACAGTTTAAAAGCTGGTGCAAATGCGTATTGTTCAAAAGAAATAAACTTAAAAACTCTTGAAAGCGTTGTTCGTTCCGTACTTGATGGCGCTGCATGGTTTGATCCGAGTATTGCACACATTGTTCTTAGAGCTGCATCTATTCAACAGCAAGAAAGCGGAGATAATGCAAACAAAATTGATGAATTTAACTTAACACCAAGAGAATTACAAATTTTAAAACTTATCGCAAAAGGCAACAGTAACATAGAAATAGCCAAGGAATGCTCAATAAGCATTAATACGATAAAAGCTCACGTTGCAAGCATTCTTCAAAAGCTTGAAGTTGAAGACAGACTACAAGCTGCCCTAAAAGCTATAAAGTACCAAATAGTATAAACAAGGAACCTAAATGACGGCTCTCGGTAAAATATTAATTATTGACGATAATCCAAAGATTTTAGAAGACGCTCTTCCGTTATATGATTATGAAACAAGAACGGCAACAGACGGATTAAAAGCCATGGAAATTTTATCTCAAAATACAAATTTTGACATTATTTTACTTGATGTAATGATGCCAAATATGAGCGGTTGGGATGTTTTAAAAGAAATACGACAAAACGATAAAACAAAAGATATACCTATTATAATGATTACGGCAATTAATGATGAAACAAAAATAGTAAAAGGTTTAAAGGCCGGAGCAGATGATTATATAGTAAAACCTTTTGTACTTCCAAATTTGCTTGCAAGAATAGAAGCAGTATTAAGACGCTGTAAAAATACTAAAAATGAAAATATACAAATTTCTACAAATAACGCAAAAGCTATGAATAGTGAATTAACACCAAAAGAATCTTCTATAGTTGAATTTTTAGTAAAAGGTCTTGACAATAAGGAAATTGCCGCTAAACTAAATATTACAGAACTTACAGTAAAAACACATTTACGAAACATTTATAAAAAATTAAATGTAAAAAATAGAACTCAATTAGTATTAATGGTCATGCAATTAAATTCAAAATAAAAGAAAATTTATAATATAAGGAGACAAATTATGAGTGAATACACAAAAGACGAATTAGTAAATTTAGTACAAACAAATCCTGAAGCTTTTAACGAATGGATAAAAGATAAAGAAGATGTAGACTTAAGTGAAGTAGATTTTTCGAATTTAATGTTGACAAATGTAAGTTTTGCAAATGCTGATTTAAATTCTTCTTCATTTGCTGATGCACAATTAACAGAAGTTACTTTTACAAATTGTGATTTAACGTCTGTTGATTTTACAAGAACAAATCTTGTAGAGTGTGATTTTTCAGAAAGTATATTACCCGGAGCAGACTTCAGCTATGCCGTTGTAAGTTACTGTAATTTTACGGAAGCTGATATGACAGGCTGTGTTTTCCAAGAATCCGATTTAACAAATTCAGATTTTTCTACTTCTGATAATCTCACAGCTTGCCGTTTTGATGAAGAAACAATTTGGCCGGATCAAGATAAACTACCAGAGGATTTTGATACTAGTTACAGCAACGATTTATCTTCTTTAAAAGATGATGAAGATACTCCTGCACAATCTGATTATTAATAAAATGCCACAGTTTTTAATTAATTCAAATAGTATAAAAAACAATATGATTATAATTGATGATAAAGATAATTATAATCATATTGTTAAATCTTTACGTGCAAAAATCAGTGAAAAATTGCTTTTAATTGATGAAAACGAAATTCAATATGAAACAGAAGTTATTGAAATTAGTAAAACCCAATTAACCGCGAATGTAAAAAATACATATAAATCAAAAAGAAAATTAAACTATGATTTATATGTAGCAATAAGTCCTTTAAACAGTTCATCTATAAATACTATATTTGAAAAGCTGACAGAACTTGGAGTAAGAGGATTTTATCCTATTTATACAGATAATTGTGCAGTAAAAAAAGATGTTATAATAAAAAAAATTGATAAGTGGCAAAAAATTTGTTATGAAGCTTTTAAACAATGTGAAAGAGCGGATATTCCAAAATGTTTTGAACTTACTACAATAGATGATATTATTGAAAAAGATTTTAACCATATATTATGCTTTACAGAACGAGAAGCAAAATTCGATTTTAAAACTTTTTTAAAAAACAATAAATTTAAACAAAAAGATAAAATCCTTGTTATAATTGGACCTGAAGGGGGATTTTCAAAACAAGAATTTGAAAATTTTAAAGAAAAAAATCTAAATACAATATCTTTAGGCGAACTTATACTAAAAGCAGACACCGCTTGTATTACAGCTGTTGGTAATATTATTTATGAAAACTCAGATATTTGACAAAATTAAAGATGATTTAATAATAAAAGAAATTATAAAATATTCTCCAAATATTGAAGTATACTGCGTTGGAGGCATTATACGAGATTTATTTTTAAATAGAGAAAATTTTGATAAAGATTTAATTGTAAAAGGGATAGATGCAAAAGATTATGCGTTAAATCTTTCAGAAAAACTTGATGCAACATTTATTCCGCTTGATGAAACAAATAATATTTATCGTTTAGTTTTAAAAGATAAAAAGAATTTTATAGACATAACAAATGTTCTCAACAATTCTATTGAAGATGATTTAAAACGCAGAGATTTTACAATAAATTCTATTGCTATTAATTTAAAAACTTTTGAAATAACGGATATAAATTACGGATTAAAAGATTTAAAAAATAAAAAAATAAGAATGATTGAGGAAAAGAATTTTAAAGAAGACCCTTTAAGATTATTGAGGGCTTATAGATTTCAAGCTGTAACAGATTTTGACATAGATAGCAAAACAGAACATACAATAAAAAAATATGAAGATTTAATTGATAAACCTGCAAAAGAAAGAATTAATTATGAATTAATGAAACTGTTTAATGGTGAATATACTGTAAAAGCTCTTTTAAATATGGAAAAAACTGGAATTTTATATAAAATTTTACCAATTTATCTTGACGTAAAAAAGGTTCCGCCAAACACTCATCACCATTTAGATTTGATTCATCACTTGATAGAAACCGTAAATCAAATACAAAATTTTTATAAAATATCAAAACCTGAAATCAAAAACCATCTGGATACAACTGACTTCGGTGGATTTTCAAGACTCTCTCACTTGAAACTTGCAGGTTTTATGCATGATATAGGTAAATATTCCTGCTGGACAATTGAAGAAGATACAGGCAGACATAGATTTATAAAACATGACGATATTGGAGCAAAAATGGCGGTACCAATATTAAAAAACCTAAAATTTTCTAAAAAACAAATCGAATATATTACTAAAATGATAAAACACCACATCTATCCATCGCACGTTATCTCAAGTGAAGTCGTTACAGATAAAATAAAAATGCGATATATACGAAAAATGGAAGATGATGTAATTGATAATATAATTCTTGCAATGTCAGATAGATTATCAGCCAGAGGAAAAGCTGTAACAGACGAAATGGTTAAAAATAATATAACGGGCTTAACAAATCTTTTAAACTTTTATCTTGATGTAAAAGATACTCTTGAACCATTACCAAAGCTTTTAACAGGTAACGAAATTATGGAAATTTTACATATAAAGCCATCAAAAGAATTAGGCAACATAATAGCTATGATTGAAGAAGCACAACTTAACGGTGAGATAAATACAAAAGAAGACGCATTGAATTTTATAAACGAAATCAAGCAGAAAGTGTAAATATTTCGTAAATTTCTTCGTCTGAAAGTTCTGTAATAATCTTTTCACCTTCGTAAACGGCCAAATCAGCAAGTTCTTTTTTAGATTTTAACATTTCATCAATTTTTTCTTCAAAAGTTCCAAGAGTAATCATTCTATGAACGAGTACATTTTTATCTTGACCTATTCTATAAGTTCTATCGGTTGCTTGCTCTTCGACTGCAGGATTCCACCATAAATCGTAATGAATTACATTTGTTGCACTTGTTAAGTTCAAACCTGTACCACCTGCTTTTAAAGATAATATCATAACTGAAGTATCTTTATCTGTTTGGAATTGTTCGATTATTTGTTCTCTTTGATTAACATTTAATGAGCCATGGAAGAATAGTGGTGTTGTGTTACATTCTTCTTCTATAACCTTAGATAAAATATCTCCCATCTCTTTATATTGAGTAAAAATAAGAGTCTTTTCACCATGTTCAATAATAGAATTAACAATATCAATACATTTTTCCATTTTACCAGACAAATCTTTACCCATTTCACCGGCTTTTAAGAATTGATATGGATGGTTACAAATTTGTTTTAAAGCGGTAATAAGTTTAAAGATATTGCCTCGTCTGTTAACACCTGTAAAACCACTGATTTTTTCCATCATTTCATTCAAGGTCTTTTCATATAGTACAGCTTGCGATTTTGATAAGTAACAGTATTCGTTTAATACCATCTTTTCCGGTAAATCTGTAATAACATGTTTATCCGTTTTCAATCTTCTTAACACGAAAGGAGATACTGAAAGTTTAAGTTTAGACGCTCTTGTTGTTTCTTTAAATCTTTCAATAGGAATAGCATAACTCTTTTGGAATTCTTTTAAAGTTCCTAAATATCCAGGATTTATAAAATCAAAGATAGACCACAATTCTGTTAATCTATTTTCAACAGGGGTACCTGTCATTGCAATTTTTGTTGAAGATTTTAAAGACTTAATAGCAACAGTTTGTGCAGTATCAGGATTTTTAATATTTTGAGCCTCATCTACAATAAGCATTGCCCATTCTTGTTTTTTTAATTCTTCAATATCAATACGCATAATTGCATAAGTTGTCATAATTATGTCAAAATTTGTATCCAGTTTTCGTTCTCCGCCATGATATGTCGTTGCTCTTAGGCTTGGTGCAAACATTTGTAATTCTTTCATCCAATTACCCATTAATGTCGTAGGACACACTACTAAAACAGGCTTATCTAGTTTATTTTCTTCTTTCAATTTTAAGATTAAACTTATTACCTGAATAGTTTTACCTAAACCCATATCATCAGCCATACAACAGCCAAAGCCTTTTGAAACATTTGTCCATAACCATTTTAAACCAGTTTGTTGATATGGTCTTAATTCTCCGTTCAATTCTTTTGGTGGAGTTACTTCTATTGGTTTTGTAAAATCTTTTAGAATATTTGCAAACGCTTCATCATAGTCAAATTCATATTGACCTAACTGACCTGACATTGAAGCATGAATTAATTCTAATCTCGACATTTTTGCAGGATTTGCTTTTGCTATTTGTTCAAGATATTTTTTACTTTCATCTTTATCTATTAAAACATAATTATCTTTGTATTTTATAAGCCCATCAGATTTTTCTACAAGTTCAGTAAATTCTTCAAGAGAAATTTTATCATTACCGATAACAATCTCATATTTAAAATCAAGAATATCAGATAATGATATTTTTGAAGAATTTGTTGTATTGAACAAATCAGCCAAATCTTTTGAACGTTCTGTCTTAACTTTTGCATTGATAGATGCACGAGGAATGATTATATTAACTAATTCTTCAGGTAAAATAACTTCAATTTGAGCTTTTTGAAGATAATACGCTGTTTGAGTAATTATTTTATATACACCTTTTAAATCAAGAGTGAGAGATAATTTTTCTTCATCTTCAAATAAGGTTTCGAGTTCAGGCATATATCTGTTTGCATAGTTTAATTGTTTTTCAACAATTTTTGCAATATCAGAAGAATTTGCATCAAAGACAGTATCTTTTACATACAAATCATCCAACAACACTGATTCATCTGTTTTTCTATTTTTTATGTGTATTTTTAATTCAAAATTATCATCATCCATTTTCGAAATTTTAAAGAATGGAATAACATCATATTTTCCTAAATATAATTCATCAAACCATTGAGCAAAGTTTTCTGCCAAATTTTGACCTTTTAACATATTTTTTTGTTCAAGGTCTTTTAAAAGATAATGACCGGATTTTACATCTTTAAATCTATAGGCTTTAATTGCTAAAAATTTATATAAAACATAATTTAAGTAATTATGAATAAAATCAGACACAAAATTTTTAGGTCTTTCGCCTTTAATGAATAGATCCTCAGGCATATTTTCTTCTAAAATATTAATAACTCTGGCAAGTTGTTTATTTGAAATAATAGGTTCATAAACAATTCGGAACATATTTTTAGCTTTATTAACTTTAACTGTAGGAATAAAATACAGACGTTCAATCATTTTCATAACAAATTGAGTTAATCTGTTAAAGTAAATAAAACTTCTTGAAACTGCATCAAAATCAATAACCGACCCAAATCCTCCAAAATAATCCAACACTAAATCTAAAGGCATAATATATCCGACTTTATCTCCCACTATTTTCGAAGAAAATCTAAACATTGAACCTTTAGATTTTAAATAAAATTGAAAATTATTTGTAGGCGTTACAAAGAATTGAAGATTACCATTTTCATTCATAAGGTAAAAATCTGTATTTCTCACCGGTTGATTAGGAGATAAAAATACATCTTTAAATTCATCTTCAACTATTTGATAAATCATACTCAAAGTATAACGAAAATCTTTGTTTTTAAATCCATCAGGATTTTCGCTCAAATTGTAGAATAATTCATCAACGTTATTTTTCTTAAAAGATAATTCTATATCCAATTGTGGCGATTCTAATACAGACATCTAATCCCCTTTTCCTATATTTATTCTTCTATCATAGATCCACAAGACATTTCTTTCGGAATATCTATATCCATTAATTGTAGCACAGTTGGTGCAACATTACAAAGAGCGCCGTCAGCACGTAATTTATATTTTTTATCAGCATTTATAAGTACAAACGGAACAACGTTAGTTGTATGAGCTGTGTGTGGTTTTTTAGTTTCATGATTTACCATTGTTTCAGCATTACCGTGATCAGCAGTTAAAATCATTGTAATACCGTATTGCTTACATTTTTCTGCAATTTTACCAACACATTCATCTACGACTTCACAAGCTTTTGTAGCCGCTTCAACAACGCCTGTATGTCCGACCATATCAGGATTAGCAAAGTTTACTAAAATAAATCCGTATTTATCGTCTGCTATTGCACTTAATACATTTTCACAAACCTCATACGCACTCATTTCCGGCTGCATATCATAAGTTGCGACTTTTGGTGACGGAACAAGAACTCTTGTTTCATGTTCGTTTGGTTCTTCTAACCCGCCGTTAAAGAAAAATGTTACGTGTGCATATTTTTCTGTTTCTGCTGTTCTGAATTGGTTTATTCCGTTTGCTTCAAGAACATCACCCAAAATATTTTCCATCTTTGTTTTTTCAAACGCAACAGGGAAAGTAAATGTTTCATCATACTTTGTAAAAGTTACGTAGTAAAGATTTTTTCTTACAATTTTTCTGTTAAATCCATCAAAATCTTCAAAATTTATAGCTTTTGATATTTCTCGTGCTCTATCAGGACGATAATTAAAGAATATAATTGCATCGTTGTCGTGGATTCTTGTTTCTTCACCACCACAAACAATAGGTTTAACAAATTCGTCAGTAACATCTTCTTCATAAGATTTTTTAACACCTTCTATTGCAGAATCAGCTTTGTTACCTTCACCTAAAAGTAAACAATTATAACCTTCTTCAACTCTTTCCCAACGATTATCTCTATCCATAATCCAATAACGGCCAATTACAGATGCAATTTTCGGAAGATTGTATTTTTTTAATTCATCTTCAACAACTTGCAAATATGTACAAGCACTGGCAGGAGGTGTATCACGACCGTCTAAAAAGGCATGAACATAAACTTTTTCCAAACCGTTATCTGCTGCCATTTTTATTAATGCTAAAAGGTGTTCTAACGAAGAATGAACGCCGCCTGTTGAAACAAGCCCGTAAAGATGTAATGCAGAATTATTTTTCTTAACGTGTTCTACGGCATTCATAAATTTTTCATTTTTAAAAAACGAACCGTCTTTTATTGCATTATTAATCTTACTCAAATCTTGATAAACAATTCTTCCTGCACCCAAATTCAAATGTCCGACTTCACTGTTACCCATTTGTCCTGCAGGAAGTCCAACATATTCTCCATCAGCATGAATTGTTGTAAAAATTTCTTCTTTTTCTAATCTTTGAACATTTTGTTCTTTAGACAATTTTACGGCATTTGTTTCATCATCTTTATTATCAATGCCCCAGCCATCCATTATGCATAGCAAAACTCGTTTATTATTCATATCCTCACCTTTTCTTACAAAATTTCATCTTTTAAATATCTAGAATATTTTAACAAAGACATAAACTGTTTTCAAGGACATATATTTTCAACGATTATTATACAATTTCACCTATTAACGTATCATTCTGTAATTCTGTTATTTTAACATTTTGGATAGTATTTAAAAGCGCAGTATCAGAATTATCTTTAATAACTATTTTAAGATAATTTTCGCTTACACCTTTTAAAAATCCTGTATTTTTATCAAGATGTTTCTCTATTAAAACAGAATGAACTGTGTTTATATTTTTGTTTAAGAATTTTTTAAATTTAATATTAGAAATTTGTTTAATAATGTTTGCTCTGTATTCTTTTATTTCTTCAGAAATATGATTTTCCATTTTTTCTGCAATAGTACCTTTTCTTATAGAATATGGGAATGTATGAATTTGAGTTAACCCAGATTTTCTTAAATTTTCAACAGTTGTTGTAAAATCATCATCTGATTCACCGACAAAACCAGCAATAATATCACTACCTAAAAAAGGAAGTTTAAATTTAGAATTTATTTGCTCAATTTGTTCTAAATAATGTTCAACAGTATAAAATCTGTTCATACGCTTCAATGTGTCATTACACGCAGATTGTAATGATAAATGAAAATGAGGACAGAATTTTTTTGAAGAAGCTAAGAAATCAAGAATGTCATCATTAATTTCTAAAGGATTAATTGAACCCATTCTAATCCTTTCAATAGGAGAATTTTCTTCTAAAAACTTTAATAAATCAAAAAAAGTTTCACCAATATCTTTACCCCATTGTCCAATATGAATACCGGTAAGAACAATTTCTTTAAAATTGTGAGAAGAGAGAGTATTTATTTGGTTTAGAATAAAATCTTTAGATGCACTTCTACTCTTACCTCTTGCAAAAGGAATAATACAATAAGAACATCTGTTATCGCAACCATCTTGAACTTTAACACAAGCTCTTGTTTTTGAAGTATCAAAAAGTAATGTATCATTAAATTTGTCTTGAAGCATAATATTCCCAACAGCAAAGTTAGTGTTAGAAAGTAAAAATTTTGCAATATTGAGTTTTTCATCATTACCTATAACAAAATCAATGAACTCATTATTTAAAAGATTTTCTTTTTCAACCTGAGCAATGCAGCCGGTTAAGACGGTTATAATATTTGGGTTAAGATGTTTTGCATTACGTAAAATATAAAAAGCTTTATTATCAGTTTTTTGAGTAACAGTACAAGAATTAAGAATAAAATAATCGGCATCAAAAATATCCTCTGTTTGACAAAAATTATTAACCAAAAGAGATTGAGATATTAAAGTACCCTCATATTGATTAGATTTGCAACCCATAGATTTTAGAATAAATTTTTTCATAAATAGATTATAAATAAAAAAAAGAGTATTTAAAATATTTTAAAATTATAGTTGACAATAAAATTTTTTTTAGATATATTGGGTATACGAACTGAATGTTTGTGTGGGCGTTTAGCTCAGTTGGTAGAGCGCTTCCCTTACAAGGAAGATGTCGGGAGTTCGAGCCTCTCAACGCCCACCATTAAAAA
>CACZSH010000012.1 GCA_902783785.1 uncultured bacterium
ACCGCAGGTATGTTACAGTTTTTACCAATATTTTTAGGTATTGTAAAATCACCATATGATCCTGCTCGTGCAACTTCTTGTCAAAAATGTGCTCGTGCAGGCGGAAAAGATTCTGATATAGAAAATGTTGGTCGTACTCCACGCCACCATACTTTCTTTGAAATGCTCGGTAACTTTTCTTTTGGTGATTATTACAAAAAAGAAATTATTCCTTGGGCATGGGATTTTGTTACCAATGTATTAAAACTCGATAAAGACAGACTTTGGATTACTATATTTGAAACTGATGATGAAGCTTATGAAATTTGGCGTGAAGTAGGAGTTCCTGCTGAACGTATTAAACGTAAAGGTAAAAAAGATAACTTCTGGGGACCTCCCGGAGCATCAGGTTCTTGCGGACCATGTTCTGAAATTCACTACGATTTAGGAGAACAATTCAAATGTTCTGATGATTGCGGTATTGACACCTGTGAATGCGATAGATGGGTTGAAATATGGAATCTTGTATTTACTGAATTATATCAAGATGAAGAAGGTAATCAATCACCTCTTGAATCAAAAAATGTTGATACAGGTATGGGTTTAGAACGTATTACAATGGTTTGTCAAGGTGTTACTTCAACGTTTGAAACAGATTTACTTCGTCCGATTTTAGACAAAGTTGTTGAAATGAGCGGTGTTCCTTATAAACAATCAGAAAAAACTGATATTTCTCTAAGAATAATTACAGACCATGCTCGCTGTGTAACTTTCTTGATTAATGACGGTGTTATCCCTGGTAACGAAGGAAGAAGTTATGTTTTAAGAATGATTTTAAGACGTGCGTTAAGACATGGCAAAATTTTGGGAATGGAATTACCGTTCTTGCACAAACTTGTTGATGTCGTTCTTGAAAATTACGGCGATGCGTACCCTGATTTAAGAAAGAACAGACAAAAAATAGTTGATACTATTCTAAAAGAAGAAGAACGCTTTAACAAAACTCTTGATAGAGGTTATAAATTGTTAAATGAATTTATCGATAATAAAAAAGATATAGATGGCGAAAATGCTTTTAAATTATATGATACTTACGGATTTCCGTTTGAATTAACCAAAGAAATAGCGGAAGAAAGCGGTCTTAAAGTTGATGAAGACGGATTTAAAGCTGCAATGAAAGAACAAAAAGACAGAGCAAAAGCTGCAACTCAAAAAATTTCCGTAACCGGTGATATAAAATATGCGAAAGTTGAAGAAAAAGTCGGTGCTACTGATTTTATAGGATATACTGATTTGGAATGTGATACAAAAATTCTTGAAACTTTAGACGGTGAAGGATATGTTGATGTAGTTCTTGAAAAAACACCTTTCTACGCCGAATGCGGCGGACAAGTCGGTGATTCCGGCATTATTGAAAGCGATAGTGTAAAACTAAATGTTCTTACCACTTTTAAAGTTAATAAATTGTTCGTTCACAGATGTGAACTTGTAAATGGAGAAATCGAAATTGGTTCAACTGTTCACGCTACTGTTGATAAAGAAAGAAGAGGACAAATAAAAGTTCATCATACTTCTGCTCACTTGTTACAATCAGCTTTACAACATGTTTTATCAGGTGATGTTCATCAGGCAGGTTCTCAAGTTGAAGAAAATAGAATGAGATTTGACTTTACATTTGATAGAGCAATGACTGATAAAGAAATTCAAAAAACTGAAGATTTAATTAATGAATGGATTTCAGAAGATTTAGATGTTGAAACAAAGGTTATGAATATTGATGAAGCTCGTGCAACAGGAGCTATGGCTTTATTTGGCGAAAAATATGAAGATGAAGTCAGGGTTGTTTCAATAGGTGCTAATAATTGTGAAAATAATGATGATGTTATTTCAAGAGAATTTTGTGCAGGTTGTCATGCTTCACATACAGGACAATTAAGACTTGCAAAAATCATTTCTGAATCTGCTATTGCAGCTGGAACAAGAAGAATTGAAGTTGTTGTTGCAAAAGCTGCATTAAAATATCTTTCTGATAAAGCTGATGCAATTGATAAATTAGCTTCAAAATTCAAAGCCCAATTTAATGAAGTTGAAGTTCGTGTTGATAAACTAATTGAAGAAAATAAAGAGCTTCAAAAGGAACTTTCATCTGTTAAGTCTGCACAAGCAAAAGATAAATTTAAAGAATTTGCTTCAAAAGCGATAGACATTACAGGTGGAAAATTATTTGTGCAAAAAATGGAACAAATTGATTCAAATGCTCTAAAAGAAGGTGTTGAAATGCTTGCAAACAAACTTGGTGATTCAATTATTGCAGTTGTTGCCGGTACTTCAATATTTGTAAAAGTGTCTGATAATTTTGTTGCAAACGGTATCAATGCAGGTAATATTGTAAAAGAAATTGCTGCAGCAACAGAAGGTAAAGGAGGCGGACGTCCTCAATTTGCCCAAGGTGCCGTAAAAAATCTTGATGCTGTTGATAATATATTGGCTAAAATTGAAAATGATATAAAAGGCTAATTATGATATTAAAAGTTGAGTGTTTAGAACATAACCGTGTTTTACCCGAATACAAAACGAGTGGTGCTGCAGGTATGGACTTATGTGCAGCTATTGAAGAACCTGTAGTTTTAAAACCTTTAGAAAGAGCTCTTATTCCTACCGGATTAAAAATAGAGCTTGAAAAAGGTTATGAGGCACAAATAAGACCACGCTCAGGTTTATCTATAAAACACGGTATAACTTTGATAAATTGTGTCGGAACAATTGACGAAGATTATAGGGGCGAAGTATGTGTTCCTGTTGTAAATCTTTCTAGTGAAGAATATACAATTATGCCTGATGAAAGAATTGCTCAAATGGTTATTTCAAAATATGAAAAAGCCAAAATAGATGTTGTTACAGAACTTTCTGATACCAAAAGAGGCGAAGGCGGTTTTGGTTCAACAGGAAAGGCTTAATTTATATGACGAATCAAGAAGACAGAGCCTATGTAGGCAGGTTGATTATTAAAGTTTTAACAGACAAAATTTGTGCAAGAGAAGCTATTTTGCATTTTCCTGAAAACCATCATGATAAATCCATTCAAGCAGCATATCATGCTCTTGTTCACAGAGAAGCAGATGAAGACTTGCGACGTAGAGATTTATTGTACAGAGATGAACAAGATGATTATTTAGAATTTATCGCAAATACTCTTGCAACAGGAGAAGATTTACCGTCAAATATTTTGGAAAACTATGCTCACTATTATTCTGATATGAGTTTAAAAGATAAAAGCGGTATAAAAGGCTTTGTTGAAACTGTTCACAGATACTTAAATATTGACAAAAAGGATTAATTATTTGTATTCCACAATTCTTTGACCATAAAGAAACAAGGAGCAAAGAAACTCTTTCCCTGAGTTATATTAAATATTATTTTTCAATTAAATATTTCGATTGCTCTTTCTAAAATTCCTACGCAATACGATATAACAAGTCCGTAATTAGTTATAGCAATACCTTTTTTATTTGCTATTAAAATTCTTGATAAAATTTCACGTCGGTTTGTCATACATGCACCACAATGTATGATTAACTTATATTTATCAATTTCAGGAAAATTATGTCCTGTAAAATATTCAAAATTAAGATTATAGCCTAATTTTTTTTGTAACAATTTCGGAAGTTTAACCCTTGCAATATCATCTTCTATACTATGATGAGTACAGCTTTCAAGGATTAAAACTCTATCGTTTTCCTTTAAATTTTTAATAGCTTCTATTCCTTTTACAAAAGCATTTAAATCGCCCTTTAATCTTGCAAAAAGAATAGAAAAAGATGTTAGAGGAATATCCTTTGGTACAATTTCATCAACTGTTTTAAAAGCTTGAGAATCTGTTATAACCAATTTTGGTTTTACTTTTAAATTTTCCAATGCATCTTGTAATTCTGACTCTTTGACAACAACTGTAATACAAAATTCATCAAGACATTCTCTCAAGGTTTGAACTTGAGGGAGAATTAATCTTCCTTTCGGGGCTTCTTTATCAATTGGAGTTACAAGAATTACAAAATCTTTAGGTTCAACTAAATCAGATAAAATTTTAGGTGAATTTACAAAATCATCAGGTAAAATTTTTAACAAACAGGTGTTAAATTTCTCTGTTAAATCATTATCATAAAGTGCAGAAGTTTCTAAAATATTTTCGGTATATTTTTTTATATCATTTAACTTTTCTTCAGAAATTTTATTTTCATCTGACTTATTAATTACAATAAAATACGGAATAGAAAATTCATTAAATTTATCAATTAATGATTTTTCAATATCACTTATTCCGTTATAATCCAAAACAATAATTGAGATATCACATCTGTTTATTGCCGATAAAGTTTTTTCGATACGTTTTTTACCAAGAGTCGTTTCATCATCCAGTCCTGCTGTATCTAAAAAATTTACAGGCCCTATCGGAAAAAGTTCCATTGATTTTTCAACTACGTCAGTTGTTGTTCCTTTTTGTTCAGAGACAATTGAAACACTTTGAGCAGTTATAGCATTGAGTAAAGAAGATTTGCCGCTGTTTGTTTTTCCAAAAATACCAATGTGAAGACGTAGAGATTTTAAGCTTTTCATAAATACCTTATTATATAAAAAAGACTTCCGAAGAAGTCTTTTTTATGGTGGAGGATAGGAGGCTCGAACTCCTGACCCCCTGCGTGCAAAGCAGGTGCTCTACCAACTGAGCTAATCCCCCATCGGGTTGTATGTTTATTATATATTTAAAAAAAAATTTTGTAAATACCTTTTTTTATTTTTCTTAATGTATCTTGGTAGCCATATTTTTACCTAACTGGATTATAGTAAAATCTTTTATTACATTTTAAATTATTTTATATGATAAAGGAGGTTTTTATGAAAAAATTATTATTAGTTTTAGGCTTATCTTGTTTGTTTTCTATAAGTGCTACTTCTGTTTTCGCTGAGTCTTGTAATGATTCAGATTGGGTAAAACCAATGAACGATAATGAGTGGATTTCAAAAGCTCCAGATTGTGGGTGTGATACAAAAAAAGACGACTGCAATTCTTGTTCTCGTTGCCATGAAATGGCTGAAAAATGTCCGCTTAATAATTGTTTTGAAAAGAAAAGAGAAGAATTATACTGTCGTTTAAATTTGGATACGTGTCAACGTAATCAGGCTAAAAATATAGAAAATATGTATAAAACTGCTCTTGATAACGAAAGAGATGCTATTAAATCGGCTCACAAATGTTTATGTGAAAAAATTCAAGCACCATGTCTTGATAAATCTGCAATTCGTTCTCAAGAAAGAATCCTTAAACAAGAATTTAAAAATTTGAAATCTACTATGAAATCTGTTGATAAAGAATTTAAACAAATTCTTCAAGGTGGACAAAAATCAGAATATCGTAAAATAAAACGTGAAATGAAATATAGAGTTAAAAAAGCTTCAAAATATTGTTGTAAACCTTGTAAATGTTCTAAATAATTCTTTTAGTTAATAATGTAAAGAGTGGATAATATTTCCACTCTTTTTTGTTACAATCTTTACAAAATTGGCTTAAAAAAGTCAATTTTCTTGAGTTCTTTAACTTTATTAAAGTAAGGATATTAAAGAGGATTATTAGATTTATGTCATTAGGCTTGTCAAGCGTTAATATTATTAAGACTGTTGATAGAAGTGCTATTGATGCTGTTAAGGATCAAATACTTAATAATGCTCAACAAAAGGCAGCTCTTGTTGCTAAAAATGACGTTATGAACGATGCTCGTGCAGAATTTAGACAAAGAACTAATCCTTTCTCTTTTGATATTTCTGCTACAAATAAAGATTCTTCTTCATCTTCTTTTGCTTCATATTCTAATGAAGGTCAAAATAAAAATGGAAAAGATGATGTTAAAAAAGTAACATTAAAACATAAAGTAAATCTTGAAAATGAATTGCAAACACAATCTATTCAAGAGTCTATTATGCTTCAAGCTCGTAGACAAATTAGTGGTAGTTCTGATTTGATGAGTAAGTTGAAATTTTTACAAACTCAAACAGCTATTTCTACTTATTCTGCTACGGCATAGTTTTGTTTATAAAAAATGTGAATTGACTTAAAAAGACACTTTTGAAAGTGTCTTTTCTGTTGTTTGATAATATTTTCTATTTTAAGTTGTATATTAAGATTTGTAACAGAAATAGTCTAACCCCCTAAAGTTTACATGGTTTTGTGCCGATAAGTAATATGTAAGGGATAACAAAACAGGTAAGGGATAAGATGACTTATAACGTTGGTTTACAATCTCATAAGGACTTAGATGTTAAAGCATTAAAAACTATCACTAATGATATTTTTGATAATGCTTCAGCTCAAACTTATACTCCTGCTGTTAAAGTTAGAACTGTTACAGGTATTGATTTATATAGCGGCAAAGTTGATTCTAATACAGCAAGACATATCGCTATTTCTAATTCAGGTTTACAAGTTCAAATCAATAATGATTTAGCTGCAAAGTTACAATTTTTAAATGCAAAAGCTGCAGCTAATACTTTGCAAGAAACTTCTACTGCGATTGCAGGTGTTGCAAGTCAAGTTATTGAAGAGCTAAAAAGTGAAAATCCTTTCTCAAATAAATTCTCAGCTACTAATAAGAAAACAGGTTATTTATTTATTAAAGCTGCATAAAAATTTTAAATAATATAATTTTCCCTTTCCCTAAAAATTTTCAAGGTTGTGTGTGTTTAACGAACAACCTTTTTTTTTGCAAAAAATAACCGAGGTTTAATTAAACCTCGGTTATTTTATTTTAAGAAAATTTATTTATTGTTATCTTGTCTTTCAGGTTTATATACTTTATTTCCTTCTATAACGTAGGTATCTAATGATGCTTTTCCTGCTTCTTCAACAATTCCGCCATACATTTTTATACCGCGTTTTCTGAATTGTGCTTTCCAAAGTAACGGTTTATAACCTTCGTCAAAACCTGTAATTTTTTGTACGTCTTTAGAGTTTACGCTGTAATAAACAGTATCAATACCAGACCACATTATGCCGCCTGCACACATTACGCATGGTTCTGCAGTTACGTACATTTTCAAACCTTTGTTTGATAAATCATATGTTCCTAATTTTTTACATGCTTCTCTTATACAATTCATTTCTGCGTGATGTAGAGGGCATTTATCTTTGATTACTGTATTTGATGTTTCTGCAACTAAATTCCCGTTTTTATCATATATTGCAGCTACGAATGGTCCGTAACCTTGTTTTATTCTTTCATTATTGTGGTTGTGTAATTCCATAATGATTTTTTCAGCTTGTAATTTTTCATCAGGTGTCATAACCATTGTATTCAGTGTTTCTGCTGAAATCGCAGGAGTAATTAATCCTAAACCTACGAATAATGTTAATAGTGACAATAATTTTTTCATAACTTAAGTTCCTTTACTTTCCTATGCTAATTCTGCCAATGCTTTTTCTAATTCTTCATCATTTGGAGCTTTTCCATGCCATCCTGCATTATTTTCCATAAATGATACACCTTTTCCTTTTGTTGTGTGCGCAATGATTGCAGTTGGCTTGTCGCTTTTTTTAGATTCCATTAAAGCACTATATATGGCTTGAATGTCATGACCATCTTCAAGTTCTATAACATTCCAATTGAATGCTTCTAGTTTATCAGCTAAAGGTTCTAAAGCTTTTACTTTTTCAACATCACCGTCAATTTGAAGCATGTTTCTGTCTATAATTGCTGTCAAATTGTTTAATCCTCTATGAGGGGCTTGCATAAATGCTTCCCAGCAAGAGCCTTCTTGCAATTCACCGTCACCAAGATATACAAATACATGAGATGGTTTTTTATCTAACTTTAATCCGATTGCCATACCGCAGCCCATTGATAGACCTTGACCTAATGAACCTGTTGCAACTTCAACCCCAGGTAAGTGTGTGTTTGGATGGCCTTGTAATCTTGAACCAAAAATTCTGAATGTCATTAATTCTTCTGCAGGGAAAAATCCTTTTTGTGATAATACTGAGTACAAAACTGCTGAGGCATGCCCTTTAGAAAGAATAAATCTATCTCTGTCCTCTTTCCATTCAGGAGTTACATTCATTACTTTTTGATATAAAGTTGTTAAAATTTCTACAGCAGATAATGCCCCGCCGCAGTGACCTGATTTAGAGTGGTTGACCATTTTAACTATATTTCTTCTGGTTTGTTTACACAAATCTTTTAATTCGTTAATTTCTTTTTCTTCTAACATATTAAACCCCTTTTTTTAAATATTGTTCTTCAATTATACTACAAATAAATTTTGGCAGTGTAGGAAAAATTCTTTTAAATCTTTCAGGTTGTTTTATTGTTCTATAAAGCCATTCAAGTCCAATTTTTTGTAAAATTTTTGGTGCACGTTTTACATTGCCTGCCCAAACATCAAAACTTCCGCCAATACCTATCATTAATGTTGATGGTAATATGTGTTTTGCTTCATATATAAATTCTTCTTGCTTTGGAGCTCCCATTGCTACAAGAAGTAGTTTTGGAGATTTTTCTTTTATTTCATTTATTATTTCTTCATTATTTTGAAAATATCCGTTGTGCGTATACACTATATTCAAATCAGGGTATTGTTCTGAAAATTTTTCTGAAACTTTTTCAAGCACTTCTTGTTTTGCTCCGACAAGTGCGATAGGAATACCTGTTTTTGCAGCTTCTTCAACTAAGTTCTTTGCAAAATCTATTCCTGCAATTCTATCAACTTTTTGACCTTTAATTAATAATCCGATTTTTATTCCAATTCCATCAGCAATAACTAGTTCTGCTTCTTTTAAAATTCGTTCAAGGTTAGAATTTTTTTTTGCTGTTTCAATTATTTCCGGATTTATTGTAACAATGTGTGTACTTTTAGAATTATCAAGAAGCGCTTTTGCATAACCAAAAGCTTCTTCTTTGCTGAATGTGTCTATTGGAAAATTCAATAAATTTACAGTTTTTCTTTCCATACTTTACATTATATACAAAAAAAACTTGAAATAAAGAAGAATTTAATATAGTATATTTTTGTCAAAAAGGAGATAAATATCATGATGAAAAAATTATTAGTTGGTATATGTTTCTTATCAATGATTTTTGCAACAACTGCTATTGCAGCTGAAACATATACAGAAAAATTTGTACAAAGTAAAACTCAAAAAATTGTTGATGCTGAAAAGAAATTAAGAGCAAAAGATGCTGAAAATAAAGCAAAAATTAAAGCTCAAAAAGAGGCTAATGCGAAAAAAGAAGCTGAGTTAAGAGCAAAAATTAAAGCAAAACAAGATGCACAAAAAAAGAAAGAAGCTGAGTTAAAAGCAAAAATTGAAGCTCAAAAAGAGGCTAATGCGAAAAAAGAAGCTGAATTGAAAGCTAAAATTAAGGCAAAACAAGATGCACAAAAAAAGAAAGAAGCTGAGTTGAAAGCTAAAATAGAAGCTCAAAAGAAGAAAGACCAAGCAAAAAAAGCAGAAGTTCAAAAGAAAATTCAAACAAAGAAAGATGCTTGGAATACATTAATTAGTAAATAATATAATTAGATATAAAAACAAAAGGGTTCTGGAAATATTTTCAGAACCCTTTTTGTTTTATTTATTATTCCATATTTCTTTACGTTCATGAAATGTGGAATAATTTGTTTGAATGAAATATCAGATTTTTATTATTCTCTAAAATTAAACAATTCTTGTTCTGTTTTTTCTAAAGCTTCACACATATCAAATAACAAACCGAGACTAATTGTCCTTTTTGCAGTTTCAATTTTAGCCAAATGCTCTCTGGATATATTTAATATTTCTGCAAGCGTATTTTGTGATAAGCCTTTTGCTTTTCTTGCAGCCTTAATATTTTTAGCTAAAAGTAACAATTTTGTAGTCTTATTTGTCATATTTTTATTTTCGGTTATAATGAAAGAAATGTATGTAGTCTAAAAGAGAATAAAATGGATAATTTTAAAAAGAAAATATTAATAGATTTAGACGGAGTATTAAATGAGTACCGGTCGGCAGTTTCTTTTGGTTCTGTTTCTTTGCTGACAAAGAAATAGAACAATTGAATAATCAATATAATATTTAACCTTGTGGTCAAAGATATGTAGGATAATTTATTGAAAATAAAAAGAGGATGATTAAACAATCATCCTCTTTTCTGCAACAAATAATAATCTAATTATTATTCGTTACAACCAAAAGCAACAGTGATATGTTCTCTTGGATTAACTGCAGATATTTTGTATCCGTTTGGATCAACTAAATAAGCAAACTCGTCGCCTGAAGTTTGGAATAAGCCCATTGTACCAGATATTGCAGTTCTTGTTATATCGATTGGAGATTTAACCGTTTCAATTACGGAATCTGCTAAACTTCTTCCTGCTGCAGGTAATTGACCTTGTAAAGTTTCACCTAAAGCTACACCAACACCGCCAGATACGTTTTCTACCGCATTACCCAAGTTAGAAATTGCACCACCTACTGTTCTACCTGCAATACCAACAAGTGAGCCAGCCCATGTGAATGGCATTGTTACTAATCTTGATACAGGATTTGGTGTATTACGTTTTGTTATTTGTGCTGTTAAAATTTGTTGAGGTAATTGTGCTTTACAATCTCCGTTTTCAATTTCTGTGAAAGCTAGTTTTAATGCACCTTTTTGTGAACCGGAAGGTCTTATAACTTCTACAACTTTACCGTTTACATACGAACCAACAGGGTATGTTGTTCCGTTAATAGTTATACTTTCAAGAGTTTTGGCGGTAAAGTGCTGACCTACATTTGCATTTTTAGCATTTACTTGATCTCTGAATTCCATTTTTAATGTAGGAACTTGTATTATTTCTTCATCAGCAACGTATGCATCTTTTGACATATCAAGAGGACAAGCTGCATTTGCTGTTTGAGGGTTTTTATCATATCCTGCTGCTACACGAACAGGTTGTAACATCGAAGCTATTTCTGCTCTTGAAGCTTTTTTATCAGGATTAATTTTGTTTGATGTTGAATTATCTAATGCACCTAATTCAATTGCTTGCGCGATTGGAATTTGTGCCCATTCAGGAATTGTGTGCGCATCTGAGTATTTTGATAAAATTTCATCTGCTTTACATTTATCAATATTGCAATTTTTTGAAGCGTGTGATAGAGCAACCAGAGCTTCTGCTCTTGTTACAGGATTATGAGGCTTAAATGTTCCGTTTGGATAACCTTTCATTAAATCTTCGTCAACGGCTTTTGCAATTAAAGGATTAGCCCAGTTTCCTGCAGGAACATCCGAGAATAAACATTTTGTTGCAAGTCCGCAAGTGTCCATATTCATACCTTTAACAAGCATTGTTGCAAATTCTGCTCTGGATACATTTCGTGATGGTTTAAACATACCATCAGGATATCCTACTACAACGTCGTTTTTAGCTAATTTGTTTATATCGCATGCTGCCCAATAATTATCTGAAACATCAGGGAATGCTCTCATTAAGTCTGCGGCTGCACCGGTTAAACCTTTCAAATGAGAATTAAATTCAAACGGAACATAACTTTTCTTTAATACGTCCATAGAATTTTCGGTATTTATATCGATAGGACATCCGCCGCATTTAGTTTCTTCTTTTTTTAGACAATCGTTACCTAAAACCGGAATATCGCATGCTGCACCTGTCATTGAAGAATTATTGATAGTACTGCCATTTGTTTTTGCCAAGCTGTTACCGTTGAATGTGCTTCCTTCTGTTAGTGTAATACCGTTACCTAATTCACCTACATAGTTATTTGTGCCGTAAATTGCGTTAGGGTAAGCATAAACTTGATGCATCTCTTGTCTGGTCGCTGTTGCAGGGTCATTACAACTTGCGCAAGCAGGTTGTGCGGGTTTTGCACATCTATCTTCTTCTTCACATGGTGTTACTGCTTCGCATGGATCAACTTTTTGTTCCATTTGATAAGGACAAGCGCCACCTGTTACTTGCGGTTCAATCTTATTACAACCGCAATCTGCCATTGCTGCACCAAAAGAACTTGTTGCTACACCTAATGCTATTGCTGCAGCTACTGTTAGTTTTTTTATTTTCATTCTTTAACCTCCTTATTTACTTTTTACACAAAGTTCTTTTAAACTTCATTTTGATTATCATTCTTTAATCATTTATAAACATTGTCTGAATTACTTATTCAGTAGGGCTATTTCAAATTTTAAAAAAGACTATATTAAAATTTTTATCTATTTTTTAAATATAGTTATTTCTTTTATTTATTTTGTAGTAAGATTTTTATTATAGGAAGTGAGGATTTTTATGAAATTAGGTATGCCTAAGGCAATGTCTTATTACTATTATTTTCCCTTTTTATATGGATTTTTTAATAAATTGGGAATAGAAATAATTTTATCTGACAATACTACGAAAAAAACTCTTGAAGATGGTGCCAGTCGTGTTGTTACCGAAACTTGTCTTCCTATTAAAGTTTTTATAGGGCATATTATGAATTTGATTGAAAAAGGTGTAGATAAAATTTTTGTTCCTTCATATCAATCTATTGCGCCTAAAATTTATAATTGTTCAAAAATTAGAGGACTTCCTGATTTAGTTAGAAATGTTATAAAAGAAAAATTTACTATAGTTGAACCGACTCTTGATAAATCTGCTAAAAATCAAGGTTTACACGAATTTTTAATTGAATGTGCAAAGTATTTTGATATAACAGATTTAAAATTAATAAAGGAAGCAGAACAAGCCGGCTGGAAAGTTTATAATAATTTTCAAGTAATGGTTAAGTATGGAATGCAGTATGCTAAAGCTTTAGATTATGCACTTAAAGGTCAGGTTTGTTTAAATGAAGAAGAAACAAAGGATTATCCTATAACAATAGCTTTAGTTTCACATGCGTATAACATATATGATGAAAGAACTTCAATGAAAATTTTTGATAAGCTTGAAAAAATGAATGTAAAAGTTTGTACTGCTCTTCAGGTTTCTCAAGAACATTTAGTTGATGGTATTACTGCTATGGGACAAAATTACTATTGGGCAAACGAAACGGAAATGACAGGTTGTGCAGGTCATTATTTAAAAGATAATAAAGTAGACGGAATGATTACACTAACAGCTTTTGGTTGCGGGCCTGATTCTTTGATGCTGGAAAGAATTACCAGAAAAGCTAAAGAGTATTCTATGCCTCTTTTAAATCTTACAATTGATGAACATACAGGTGAAGCAGGTTTTATTACCAGACTTGAAGCTTTTGTTGATATGTTATTTAGAAAACAACGAGCTTTAAAACATATTTCTTAATATATATCTTGAAACTATATCTTGTTATTTGTAATATTATGCTGAATAACACAAGCATAATTAGATAAATAGTGAGGTAAAAATGAAAAAAATATTCGCAGTTGTTTTAACGTTCTGTATGTTAAGCATAAATATGATGCCTGCTTTTGCAAGAAGTTCAATAAAAGATGTTTCTGCTAAGTATTGGGCAAGCAAAGAAATTCAAAATGTTGTAAATACAAATATTATGACTTTGGATTCTTCAAATAAATTTTATCCTGAAAAATCAATTACAAGAATTGAATTTGTTCAATCGCTTTTAAAACTACTTTCAAATGATAATTTGAATGTAAAAGTAAAAAATAGTTTTACTGATGTAAATAAATCAGATTCATATTATGAAGATGTTCTTCGTTCTCAACAATTAGGTTTGGTATACGGATATCCTGATAAAACATTTAAACCTCATAGAACAATGTTACGTTCAGAAGTTACATCTGTTATAAGTCATATTACCAAAGACAAATATACTGATTTGGGTATTTTAAACCAATTTAAAGATAAAAATGATATTCCTTCTTGGGCGACAAAAGCTTATGCAAAAACAATTAACTACGGTATTTATGTAAATCATCCTTGTGAAAAATGTTTAGAACCAAACAGAGAATTAACAAGAGCAGAAGCTGCAGTTATTTTATCAAGATTGCAAAGCAAATTACATATTGTTAAATCACAATACGTTAATGAAAATTTAATAGCGGTTGAGCATTTAAATGTTTCTAAAAAAGCTCCTGTAGATACTGTAAATATAACAAATACAAGAAATATCATATGCAAAAATAATTTGTTGGAAGTTGAATTTTCTGAAAGATATTGGTCAAAACTTTCAAAAACAGGTGAATTTGTTCATTTTGATGTAGAACAAAATATTTATACAAAAGAAGGAACACTTATATTACCGGAAGGAACAAAATTAATCGCTGAAGTTACGGAAATAATTAAGCCAAAAGTTTTTAATAAGAATGCAAGAGTAAAATTTAACTTTAGACAAATAATATTACCGTCAGGTCAAACAATTAATATTTCGGCTATGCCATATAAAGACGGATATTTAAAAGAAGGTCCTTGGATGACAGCTGGTAAACTTGCAGCTTGGACAGTCGGTTTAGGAGCTATTGGTGCAGGCGCTGGTGTAGGTTTTGCGTTTATTCCTGCAAAAGCTGCTATTGGTACAGGTTTAGCTATTGGTATTCCTGTTGGTTGCGGAGTTGGGTTTATTACAGGCTTAGTTACTCCGGGTCTTCATTACCGTGCTAAATGCGGAGAAGATGTTCTTATTATTTTGAATGATGATACTTCAATTCCAAAATGTACTTGCGGTAAATAACTATTTAATATAAGGCGGATTTGATAATATCCGCCTTATTAATTTAAATAACCCAAATGGGGTTTGTATTTAAAAAATTTTTCCTTATAAAATGTTTAAGAAAAGGAGATTTTTATGAAGAAAAATATATTTATAATTTCACTTATTTTTATTTTACCACTTGTAGCATATTTTACTTTATCGACAATAAAAAGTGATGCAGAACAAAAAGTATCTGATAAACAACCTTGTAATGTAAAAATTATAAAATTTTCTTCTGCATTGTGCAGAGATTGTAAAAAACTTGCTGAAGTTATGGATGAAGTTTATCCTAAATATCAAGATAAAATTGATTTAGAAAATATATCAGCTGAAAAAGATGATAAACATACAATATCTCTTATAAAAAAATATAATGTTACATTAGTTCCGACTTTAATTTATATCTATGATGATAAAGTTTTAAAACGAACAGAGGGTTCGTTATCAGCTCAACAATTAGAAAATAATATGAAAGCTCTTATAAATGGAACATTACGTTAATTTGTTTTCGGCAGGTGCAAATGCACCGATATTACTTTTGGTATCATTTCTGGGTGGTGTGATTGCATCTGTTTCACCTTGTTCTCTTGCAATTATTCCGCTGATAATGGGGTATATTTTAGGCTTTTCAAAACAAAATTCACTTAAAACGTTTATTCAACTTCTATTTTTTATATTAGGTTCTGCCGTAATATTTTCTATTATAGGAATATTATGTGCCGTAACGGGTAGAGTCTTTATTTCAATAGGCGGTGCATATTTTATGCTCATTATGGCATCGTTTGTTATGGTTATGGGGTTAAAGCTTTTGGGTATTCTTGATTTTGAAATGCCTGTTATTATAAAACAAATTCCTAAAAATGACGGCAGTAATTTAATTTTGTATCCGTTTGTTGTCGGAATATTCTTTTCTCTTGCAGGAACACCTTGTTCTACACCTATTTTGGCGGCAATAATGAGCTTTGCTGCTTTGTCAAACAAAATAGTCTTAGCTCTTATGATGTTGTTTTTATTCGCAATTGGTCAAGGTCTTATTATTCTTTTAGTTGGTGTAGGATTGTCTAAAGTTAAATCTATGAATAAAATAGCTAAATTCTCTGATTATTTATTAAAATTTAGCGGACTTATTCTTGTTTTTGCTTCCGTTTATATTTTTTATAAGATTTTCTCTCCCTATATTGTAAATTAAATATCTATGTTATAAAATTAACAATATAAAGAAGTGGAGTGATTTATGAAAGTTATTGAGGGACAATTAACTACAAATAATGAAAAATTTTGTATTGTTATATCAAGATTTAATGAGTTTATAGGTTCTAAATTATTATCAGGAGCTATTGATGAGTTAAAAAGACATGGTGTAAAAGAAGAAAATATAGATGTTGTATGGACTCCGGGGGCTTTTGAAATTCCAATTGTTGCAAAAAAATGTGCAAAATCAGGTAAATATAACGCAATTATTACTTTAGGCGCTATTATCAAAGGTTCTACTTCTCATTATGATTATGTTTGTGCAGAATTATCAAAAGGCATTGCACAAGTAAGTTTGGAAACAGAAGTACCTGTTTTATTCGGTGTATTAACAACCGAAAATATTGAACAAGCTATAGAAAGAGCTGGTACAAAAGCTGGAAATAAAGGCTCTGATGCAGCTAAGGCTGCTATTGAAATGGCTAATCTTTTGAAAGAGATTTAATTAATGACAGAAATTATAACAGAATACTTAAATGAAAATACCAAGGATATTGATATTATATCTACGGTTGAAATGATAAAAAAAATAAATGATGAAGACAAGTTGGTTGCTCTTGCTGTAGAAAGTGAAATTGAGCATATTGCGGAAGCTGTTGATTTAATTGCTGCAAGCTTTAATAAAGGTGGAAATCTTATATATTTTGGTTGCGGAACATCAGGAAGACTTGGTGTCCTTGATGCATGCGAATGCCCTCCAACATTTAGTACAAATCCTGAAATGGTGCAAGGGATTATTGCAGGAGGAAAAGATGCTTTTGTAAAAGCTGTTGAAGGTGCTGAAGATAATTTTGATCAAGGAGTTGAAGATGCAAAAATCCTTGCGCCGGAAGATGTTTGTGTGGCTATTTCCGCAAGCGGAAATCCTAAATATTTGTTAGGAGTATTAAAAACAGCTAATAAAGTAGGAGCTAAAACGATTGCTGTTACTTGTAATCATGAAGCAAAAATCAAGGATGAAGTAAAAGTTTGTATTTGTGCAGAAGTTGGTCCGGAAGTTATTGCGGGTTCAAGCAGAATGAAAGCCGGTACTGCTCAAAAAATGATTTTGAATATGCTTTCAACAGGTTCTATGATTAAAATAGGTAAGACTTACAAAAATCTTATGATTGATTTGAAAGCAACAAATGATAAATTGAAAGACAGAGCAATAAGAATTGTTTCTCAAATTGCGGAAACTACTCATGCAAAAGCCTTTGAAGCATTAGAAAAATCAAATTGGGATGTAAGGGTTGCCGTAGCCTCTATTGTTTTAAACAAAGATGTTACCGAAGCAAAAAAAGAATTAAAAAAATGTGGTGGAGTTTTAAGAAAATTATTAAGTAGTGGGGAAAAAGTTTAAATATGAAATTAACAGTTTTAGGTGCAGGATGTTGGGGGTTGACGCTTGCGTGGTTATTAACAGATAATTTTGAAGAAGTTACTGTTTGGGGAAGAGAACAAGATTTATCTGAAGAATTAAAAAAACAAAAGAGAGCCTCAAAACCTATAGAAGTTCAATTGCAAGATAAAGTTGAAATAACTTCTGATATAAAAAGTGCAATTAATGGTGCGGATATTATACTATCAGTTATTGCAACAAGTGGTGTAAGACCTGTTTGTGAACAGCTAAAGGCTGCCGGTGTTGATAAAAATCAAGTACTGGTTAATGCATCAAAAGGTATTGAGTTACCTTCATTAATGAGAATGAGTGAAGTTATAAAAGATGTTTTACCTGAGCAAAAACTTGTTGTTTTATCAGGGCCAACTTTAGCAAAAGAAGTTTTGTTAGGTTGTCCTACTGCTGCTTGTGTAGCTTCTGATGATATGGAAGTGGCAAAATTCGTTCAAGAAAAATTAAGTGTTAAAAACAGATTCAGACTTTATACAAATTCTGATGTAATTGGTGTTGAATTAGGCGGTAGCTTAAAGAATGTTATTGCAATTGCAGCAGGTTTTGCTGATGAATTAAAATTGGGCGATAATACAATGGGTGCTCTGTTAACTCGAGGTATGGCAGAAATTATCAGAATTAGTACAAAATTGGGGGCTAATCCTTCCACTTTATATGGACTTTCAGGCATGGGTGATTTGATTGCAACATGTTCAAGTCCTCTTTCAAGAAATCACACAGTTGGAGCTATGATTGCTCAAGGTAAAAAAATTGATGATATATTAAGAGATTTAGGCTCTGTTGCAGAAGGTGTTCAAACATCAAAAGCTTTATGCGAATTAGCTAAAAAATTTGATGTTGAAGTCCCTGTATCAAATGCTATATACCAAGCTGTTTATACTGATACACCTGCTAAAGAAGTCTTTATGAATTTGATGAACAGAAAATTAAAAGAAGAAGAAAAATACGTATGACAAAATTTGCAGTAAGATATTTAAAAAATACATATTATCCGTTAAATGTTCCTTCTCACATTAAATTAAATTGCGGGGATATGGTTCTTGTAAGAACGGAAAAAGGAGAAGAAGCTCTAAAGGTTATTTGTTTAAATGATAAAATTGTTGAATTTTGGGAAAAAAGTAAACTTAATCCTGAACCATTACCTGTTGTTAGAGTTTTAACAGAAAAAGATAATGAAAATCTTGAATTACTGAAAAAAGAAGAAGTTGAAGGCTTTTTCAAGTGTAAGGATTTGATTAAAAATCACAAATTGAATATGAATTTAGTTCAATGCCGATTGACTTTTGACAGAAAAAAAATAACGTTCTATTATACAGCACCTGAAAGAGTAGATTTCAGAAATCTTTTAAAAGATTTAACGCAAACTTTTAAACGTATAAGAATTGATTTACGTCATATTGGTGTTCGAGATGAAACAGCTTTAATGGATGGTTGTGGTATTTGCGGAAGAGAATTTTGTTGTGGCTCTTGTATGAGAAAATTCTCTACAACAAACGTAAAACTTGCAAAAGACCAAGGTATGCCTATAGCCCCGGGTAAAATATCAGGAACTTGCGGCAGACTTTTGTGCTGTCTTTCTTTTGAATATTCTAATTATATAGAAGCAGCAAAAGATATGCCTCCTATTGGTTCAGGTGTTATGACTCCTGATGGTTTAGGTAAAGTTTGTGCTTTACATTTCTTGAATGGTTCTGTTCAAGTAAAACTTGAAGATGGCAAAATTAAAGATTATATTAAGTCTGATATTGAAATGATTGATGGTGATGTTAATGTTGATATCGATGTTCCAAATTTAAATTATCAAGAAGATGATTCAAATATAGACATTTCATCACTTGAAGATGATAGAAACAGTTCTACCGGTAATATTTAATTATTTGTTATTTTGGTATTTTTTATTTATAATGAACTTAATTGAATTAAGGAGATAAGTATGAATGAACTTTTGAAAAAAAGTGCAGCTGAACAAGCAAAAATGATTGCAAATAAAGAGGTGTCTGCAGTTGAATTGTTGAATGCCACTTTTGAACGAATAAATGAAGTGGAAGATAAAGTAAAAGCGTACAATTCTTTATGTAAAGATTTGGCGTTGGAAACTGCAAAAAAGGTTGATGAAAAAATTTCTAAAGGTGAAGAGTTGCCTTTACTTGCGGGAGTACCTTTAACTTTAAAAGATAATATGAATTATATTGGAACAAAAACAACTGCATCAAGTAAAATTTTAGAAAACTTTGTTTCTCCATATAATGCAACAGTTACAGAAAAACTAATTAACAATATGATACCAATTGTGGGAAAAGCTAATTTAGATGAATTTGCAATGGGTTCATCGAATGAGAATTCAGCTTTTAACAATGTATATAATCCTTGGAATTTAAATAAAGTTCCCGGAGGCTCATCAGGCGGTTCAGCTGCCGCTGTTGCTGCTTTGGAATCAGCGTTATCTCTTGGTTCTGATACCGGCGGAAGTATTCGTCTTCCTGCAAGCTTTTGCGGTATTGTAGGTATGAAACCAACTTACGGACGTGTTTCAAGATATGGTTTAATTGCATTTGCATCATCATTAGACCAAATTGGTCCGTTTGCAAGAACAGTTGAAGATGCTGCCATGCTATTAGAAGTTATATCAGGCTTAGATCCTAAAGATTCAACATCAATTGATGCACCTGTTGAACATTATTCTAAGCACTTAAATGATGATATCAAAGGTAAAAGAGTTGGTGTTATAAAAGAATTATTGGCTGAAGGTGTTGATAATGACGTTAAAAAAGCTATTGAAACTGCTATTGAAGATTATAAATCAATGGGTTGTGATATAGTTGAAGTTTCTTTGCCGTATTTAAAATATTCTATTGGTATTTACTATATTCTTGCAACAGCAGAATGCAGTTCAAATTTAGCTCGTTTTGACGGTGTTAAATACGGTTACAGATGTGAAGGTGCAGAATCTTTAATTGAAATGTATAATAAAACAAGATCAGAAGGCTTTGGTGATGAAGTTAAACGTAGAATTATGTTAGGTACATATGCTTTATCTTCAGGATATTATGATGCATATTACAAAAAAGCCCAACAATTAAGAAGACTTGTAAAAGAAGACTTTGACAGAGTATTTGAACAAGTTGATATTTTAATATCTCCAACTTGTCCTAATACTGCATTTGAAATAGGTTCAAAAACAGAAGATCCTCTATCAATGTATTTAACTGATATTGCAACTATTAGTGCAAATCTTGCAGGCATTCCGGGTATAAGTGTTCCTGCGGGATTTGATTCTTCTAATATGCCAATAGGTCTTCAAATAATGTCTCCTCAAATGACTGAACAAAGATTATTTAATTTTGCTTATAAATTTGAACAATGTCATGATTTTTATAAAAAAATAGCAAATTTATAATTTTATAGTTATTTTAAACGGCGGGCAGATTTTTAATCTGCCCGCCGTTTTGTTTATTTGTTTTCTATTACGTATCCTTTAAATCTTTGACAAGAAAATTCTTTTTCTATTTTGGCAGTACTTGGAAGTATTAAAGATTTTTCGGTTGCTAAAAGAATAAAATTCCCTTTATAAATTGAAGGTTCTTCTGTATAATCAATTTTTATTCTTTGTTCATCTCTTAAGTATGGAATAATATTCAAAATATTCCAACCATTAGTTTCAGTTATTATTATTGGAGAATTTGTTGTTTTTATTGGTTCACAGGTTGTATTTACAAAAATATTTTCAATATTTCCTCTCGATATTGCGATACGCGGAGGATTTAACATTGAATCATAGCTTTCAAATTTTGTAGGAAGTGTAAAACTTATCGTAATAATTATACAAATTAATGATATCAAAACAGTCTTTAACTTTTTTGTTTCCAATATTATTGCAGGAAGTATCAATGATAATATCGGAAATAGAGGCTCTGTATAACGTAATACTTTTTGTGGTGCAAAAAGCAAAAATAAAATATAGCAAAACAAATTTATACCTATTAAAATCCATAAAATATTATCTTTTAGTAATTTTTTATTAAAAATTAACGTTAATATTGAAATTATAGTGATAATACTATAAAATAAATAGTTTAAAAGTATTTGATAACTTGCAAACAATGCTAAATTTAAATTATTTGTTATATTCGACAGTAAAGAATTATCTGAAATTCCAACTCTGGGTGCGTAAATAAAATCTAAATAATTCGGATAAATTAAAAAAGTTAAACCAATAGCAATTATAAATGAGCAAATTAAAAACCATCCAGAACGTTTTTTTATCAATAAAATCAGCCCTAAAATTGCAGAATAAATTATACCATAATATCCGCTTAATATTGTTATTGTTCCTGATGAAATTATTTTTGAAAAATTTTGTACTGTATTTATTTTTTCGGTTTTATATATATACACAAAAACATAAGATAAAAATACAAAAGCCATTTCTTGAAGAGCATAATATCTCGCAAATATACTCATTGATATTGTTCCTGTATTCAAATAGCAAAAAGCCAAAATAAATGGTATGTATTTTTTATCAAAATTCAATAAATTTATTAGTTTAAACATAAAGAAAAATGATAAAGAAAATAAAATTAAATTAAGATAAAAGCCTCGTTGATAAATATTTTTTATATCAAAAGAATTCAATCCTATTTGAGATATTCTAAAAAGTGAGTAATATAAAGGGGTATTTGGTGTATCTCCGTTGTTGTGAAATCTTAAAGATTTTAAAGAGTTAAGAATTTCTTTTGGCGAATTATCGTTTAGTCCAAAAACAATCTCTTTTATTTCTTTTCCGGTATATGTTTTTTCTGTATCAAAATATTTTGTAAATCCGTATTCATTATTTTTTGATATAACAACTGTGAAAATTTCATCAGTATGGAAACCTTGTTTTTGGCTAAACCAATAACATCTTACAAGTAATGCAAGAATAAAAACTAATATTGTTAAAATTATTGTTTTTTTTGTCATAAATTATAAATTTTTAATGATTTCATCTCTAAATTCGGTAGTTGAAGCATTTCCGCCTAAATCTGCCGTTAAGGATTTACCCTCTTTTAAAGTTTTTCTTAAAGCTTTGTCTATTTTTTCTGCATAAACTGTTTCGCCAATATATTTTAACATTTCAATTGCAGAAAGTAATAGAGCTGTTGGGTTAGCCTTGTTTTGACCCTTTATATCAGGCGCAGAACCATGAACTGGTTCAAATACTGCATAATCTTTTCCGATATTTGCTCCTTGTGCAACTCCAAGTCCTCCAATTAATCCTGCGCATAAATCTGATACAATATCACCGTATAAATTAGGTAATACCATAACATCAAATTTTTCAGGATTTTGAACGAGTTGCATACAAGCATTATCAACAAGAATTTCGTTATATTCTATGTTCGGATATTTTTCTTTTACTTTTCTGCAACATTCTAAAAATAAGCCGTCTGTTAGTTTACAAATATTTGCTTTTGTTACTGCTGTTACTTTTTTTCTTTTATATTTTACTGCATAATCAAATGCGAATTCTGCAATTCTTAAAGAAGCTTCTCTTGAAATTATTTTTATACTTTCAGCGTGATTTTCGTCAATTTGTCTTTCAATTCCTGCGTATAAATCCTCTGTATTCTCTCTTACAATTACTAAATCAACATCAGAAAATTTTGTATTTATACCATCAATATTTTTGCAAGGACGTAAGTTTGAATATAAATCCAAAGACTTTCTCAATTGGACATTAACACTTCTGAAACCTTTTCCGATTGGTGTTGTAACAGGTGCTTTCAGCGCAACTTTATTCTTTTTTATTGATTCAATTACTCTATCAGGCAGCGGTGTACCTTCTTTTTCAATAACATCTGCTCCTGCAGTTTGTAAATCCCAGTTTATTTCTAAACCAGATGCCGCTATTATTTTTACTACCGCATCTGTTATTTCAGGACCAATTCCGTCTCCGTTTATTAAAGTTACGGTTCTCATAGTTCCAAATCTCCGTGTTTTTTGATATGTTCAATTAATCCGCCTTCATTTAAAAGTTTTATCATAACTTCTGGCAACGGTTGAATTTTTATTTCGTTATTTTGAGTAAGATTTTTTACAACTCCGTTTTTAATATCTATATCAAGTTCATCTCCGGCATTGATTTTGTCTGTATCGCATTCAATTAATAAAAGACCGATATTGATTGAGTTTCTGTAAAAAATTCTTGCAAAACTTTTTGCTAAAACTGCACCAACACCTGCAATTTTAATTATTTGCGGTGCATGTTCTCTTGATGAACCCAATCCAAAGTTATTTCCTGCAACAACAAAATCGCCCTCTTTCATTTTTGATGCAAATTCGGGATCGGCATCTTCAAGAACGTGTTTTGAAAATTCTTTTAAATCAGAACGCAAGTGGAATAATCTTCCCGGTGCAATGTGGTCTGTCGAAATATTATCACCAAATTTAAAAACTTTCCCCATTATAACACCTCTCTTACATCTGCTATATAACCTTTAATTGCGCTATAGGCAGCAACTGCAGGACTTGATAAATATATAAATCCTTTAGTGTTACCCATTCTGCCTTGAAAATTTCTGTTTTGAGTTGCAAGACAAACTTCTCCGTCTCCTAAAATACCTGCATGAACTCCTACACATGGACCGCATCCGCTTGTTACTATTGATGCTCCGCTTTCTACAAATGTTTCAATTAAACCTTCTTTTAAAGCTTGCATAAAAACTGTTCTTGAAGCAGGTGCAACAAGTAATCTTACATCAGGATTTACCTTTTTACCTTTTAAAATCTCTGCTGCAACTCTTAAATCTTCAATTCTTCCATTTGTGCAAGTTCCTATAAATACTTGGTTTACTTTTATATTTTTTAATTCGTCAACTGCTTTTGTGTTATCAACCGTATGAGGACAAGATATTGTCGGTTTTAATTCTGATGCATTTATTTTTATAATTCTTTCATAAACAGCATCTTTATCCGCTTTTATTTCAACAAATTTATCTTCTCTTCCTTTTTCTTTTAAATATGCCAAAGTCTTTTCATCTGTTTCAAAAAGTCCGGCTTTAGCACCTGCTTCAACTGCCATATTTGCAATTGTAAATCTGTCTGACATTGACATATTTCTTATTGTTGAACCGCTAAATTCTAACGCTTTATAAGTTGCTCCGTCAGCGCCAATTGTACCAATAAGATGAAGGATTAAGTCTTTTGCGTAAACACCTTTTTGAAAATCTCCTTCAACTTCAACTTTGAATGTAGCTGGTACTTTTAACCAAGTTTTACCAAGTGCCATTGCTACAGCAATATCGGTTGAACCCATACCTGTTGCGAAGGCTCCTAATGCACCTGATGTGCAAGTATGAGAATCTGCACCTACAAGAATTTCTCCGGGGTTTACATACGTTTCAACAAGTCTTTGGTGGCAAACACCTTCTCCTACTTCTGAAAGTACTGCACCATATTCTTTTGCAAATTCTCTCAAAACAGTATGAGTGTTTGAAAGTTCTTTTCTTGGACTCGGTGCTGCGTGGTCTATAAATAAAATTGAACGTTCAGGATTTGCAAGTTTATCTTTGCCCAATTTTTTAAATTCATTGACCATTAACGGTCCTGTTCCGTCTTGAACTGCTGCTACATCTACTTTTGCAATTACAAGTTCTCCTACTTGAACATTGCGTCCTACGTGTTTTGATATTATTTTTTCTGCTATTGTTTGTCCCATTTTAGCCTTCTTTTGTTATTTTTATATTAGTAAATCTTGATATTTTCTGCTTTTTGGTGCGTGTGCGGGTTCGTAGTATGGTGTTACTGTCATAATTTTTGCTGCAAATTCAGGATAATAATATATGAATTTTAGTTCAGCATCGGTTAAAGGTTTTTGAGTGTGTACATTGGCATATCTTGCAAGTTCAAGAATATTTCTTGCATCTTCTTCATTTTCAAATTCAAGTTCCATTTTTTCGTAGACATTTCTAAAACCTTTAATACCGCCGTATTCTCCGGTTGTTATCATTCTTCCTGTTTCAACTATTTCAGGCTCACCTCTGCCTAATTCTTCATAATCATAAAGTTCATAGTTTCTTCTGTCTTTTAAAGCTCCATCGGCATGTATCCCTGATTCGTGTGCAAAAGCGTTACTTCCTACAGCTGGTTGGTTTATAGGTATTGGTAATCCAAATGCGTAAGCTGTGTATTTTGCAAGTTTCCAAGATTTTGATAAATCTATTTGTTTATCTATTTTGTATTTATCTTTAAAACCACTTGATTTTAGTACTGCTAATAAGCAAGAAATTAAATCTGCATTTCCGGCTCTTTCTCCCATACCGTTTATAGCTGTATTTATATAAGCATTAACTCCGCTGTCTATTGCTGCTTTTGCACCCATAACAGAATTTGCAACAGCCATTCCTATATCGTTATGGTAGTGAAGTTCTATATCCATACCTGTTTCTTGTGCAATTTTTGTTATTCTTTCATAAGAAGTTTGTGGGTCGTCAAAACCTAATGTGTCGCAGTATCTAAATCTGGTTGCACCTTTTTCTTTGGCATTTAAGCCCCATTTTATTAGATAGTTAATGTCGCTTCTTGATGCATCTTCCGCATTTACACCTATTGAAATTGCACCTTTTTCTTTGGCACATTCTACAGCTTCGTTAGTGAGTGTGATTATGTCTTCTTTTGATTTTGTTCCTTTGTATTTGCCTTGTATCATTTGGTCTGATGTTGATACCGATAAGTTAACGTATTTCAGTTTTGGACAATTTTTAAAAGATTCTTCTACATCTTTTGCTATTCCTCTCATCCAACCTGAAAGTTTTGTTCTGTTTATTATTCCTGCTTCAACTAAATCTAGATTTGCATTTAGGTAATTGAGTTCATGTTTTGTTGTAGGAAATCCGAATTCAGACTGAGTTATACCTAAACTATTTAACATTAGGTTTATAATAGTTTTTTGTAATTTTGCTAAACCTAATCTTGATGTTTGAACACCATCACGGTTTGTAACATCTACAAAATGTATGTATTTATCTTGTGTCATTTTAACCTTCTTTTAATTATTAATAATTACCTGGGATAATTTTTTCGTAGTCATCTAATGTACCGTTATCCATGCAACAACCTATAATGGCTTTTCCTAAAGGGTGAAGAGAGCTTTGCATATATAATTTTAATTCTTTTTTAAAGAAATCTTCTAATTGTTTTGCTCCTGCATCATAACCTTCTAATCCGACTTCAGGTTGAACTGTTACATCTAAGAATTTTTTAGACATAGCAACACCTTCAACGTGAATTTGTTCAGGAATATAACCTGCCAAAGGATGTCTTGCCGGATGAAGATTGATTTTCTTCATTGAAGCTTGACCTCTTCTTGCAAGATATTCTCTTATAACCCATTGAGCCATAAATCCAACCTTCCAGCATCCAATATGTTGATTTGGAATAAGGATATTTTTAGTTTTTGTTGTTTGCATAAATTGTTCAAGCAAAATATTTGCAAAATCAACTCTTTTACCTGTTGCAAAAGGCCAGAAAGAACCTACGCCTTCACTTTTTATATCAAATAAATTTGAATCTTCTCCGCTTGCATCAATACTAGGATTGTTAAATCCTCTAGGTGCTACCAATCTCCATAACCACGCTAATGCAGGAGGAAGGACATGCATCATTCCGAAAATTCCGTATGAAGGATTTTCTTTTGTACAAGGAGGAGTTCTTAATCCAAAGCTTCTGTAATCTATATCAATTGGGCCATCTTGGATATTTTCTATTAATTCTCTCGGAATAATTATTCTCGGATTAGAACATCTTTTACCGGGTTCATCTTCTACGTGTTCCCAAATCAAACAAGTTGAATCAGGATGTCCATTAATATTAAAGAATAATAAAGGTTTTTCCGGATGTATTGTTACTTTTTCCAAGTGAGGATCTGTTCCGTAGCTGTCTATATGGTCAATTCTTATAAACCATGCTTTTTCAGCATCAGTAACAGCTAATTTGCCGTGTTTTTGAAATTCAGGATTTGATAATGCCATATCATCTGTTAAAGGTTGTAATTTACAAGAATGACCTAATTCAAGGTATCTTAGTTCTCCTGTAAGAGTGTTTTTTCCTAAAATTAAACGTCCGTCTTCTTCACGGTGAACATATTCAAGCATTTCACTTTTACCGCTTCCTGACGCTCCTTCGTGAAGAATTGTTGTATCGTTATCATAAGGTGTTACAACATCAACAGTTGATGCGTGCATCGTTACGTAATCTTCTTTTAGCCCCAGTGCTAAAAGTATTCCGTAAACACCTTTTTTTGCACTCGGCCCTGGGTATAAATTATATGAAAATACTTCGTGTACACCGTTTTGTTGATTATGAACAACAACTTGTTTTCCGTCATAATGTGTATGTCTGAATGGCGGAGCAAGATAAATTATAGCTTTAGGGTTGAATTTGTTGTCTATTTCATCAATTGGAATCATTCCTTGCATATCATAAACACTTGCTGCAAAAAATGCTGCATTCTTAGGTGCAATTAATAGTGCAGGATATCCGTAGTCAATGCCGCCTGCCATAAATGGAAGAACTATCAATTCATTGCTCTTTAACCATTCTAATGTTTGTGTTCTTACAGGTTCAAATTCTGCTTGAAATCTGTCCTTGTATAAAACTTTATCAGTCATTTCTATATTATTAACAACCATACAATTAGGATCACGTCTTCTCATATACGCTTCTGTATAGTTTATACAAAGTCCGTTTTTGCATTTTACAACGTTTGCTTCTTCTATTTCTCCTCTGCCTTCAACATTGTATGTTACGTGAAAAATTTTATTATCTTTTCCTCCCATTGAAAGTTCAAATAACTGTTCTCTGTTTTCTGGAACAATTACGTTTTGACAATTATCAATAGTGTTACGTACATCTTCTGCTAATACCCAATTTTCCCAAAGTCTATTCATTTATTTCTTAATCCCTTCTTCTACCACCATAGTATATTACAATAATTTTTATAATATGTAAAAGAATTTACATTAGTTGTTAATTGTTCCTAAATAGTGTAGAACTTTTTTTGTATAAATTCTGTTGGTAAATGCTATTAATGCAGAGCGAATTGCTTCTGATAAAGGTGTAATTTTAGACGCAAAGCTTTCTGCTGAAAATTTTCTTGTTATAAATGTTGATTGAAGAGCTGCTTCAAGTTCAATACATAAGTAATTATAGGCTATTTCTTCAGTGTAGCTTGCTATTTTGTAGAGTTGTAATATCTCTGCAGTTTCTGATATGCTTAATACTTGCTTAAAAATACCGATTACAATAAGTTGTACTAACTGTATTTTTGAATATTTTTTATTTATTGGTGGAAGTATAACTTTTTGTTTAACATAATTGTTTATCATTGTAGATGTTATCGAACTTTTTTCTCCCGGTATTCTAAAAATTGATAATGTTTTATTTAATAGTTCTGTTAATTGCTCCATGTATAAATCAAAATTTGGCAATTCATCAAATCTTGGCATTTTAAAATTACCAAGCTCTTTTGCGGTTTCTGTTTCGATAAAGAGTTTTTGTTCCATAATTTTATTGTACAACAAAAAAAATAAAATCAAACTAAATATGCTAATTTTTAATATTACTTGACATAGTTTTAAATACCAGATAAAATATTTTATATTAATAAAACTGAGAGCGGGTATGAATTTATTTAATTTAATTGAACTTGAAGATAAAATAGAAAAAAGAGCCGGTGAAATTGTCGGTGAATTAAAAGAGATTGATGAGTTTGTTAATAAGTATAAAAATCTCTCAAATTATTTTAAATGTAAAATATCTGAATATGGCGATTTAGAAGCTGTTACAGATAAGTATTGTAAAGTAGAATTAAATTATAGAGAATTGGAAGAAAATATTTCTAATTTTGCGTCAGGTTTGCAATCTTTAGGTATTGAAAAAGGATCTCATGTCTCTATTTTAACAGAAAATAATGGCAGATTTATGATTTGCGAACAAGCAGTTTTAAGATGTGGTGGAGTTGCTGTTTTAAGAGGTTCTAATGCTCCTGTTGATGAATTGGAATACATTGCTCACAATAGCGATAGTTCGGTATTAATTTTAAAAGATAAAATTTTATTTAACAAAGTTAAACATTTTCTTAACCAATGTAATTTAAGATTTGTTGTATTAATGTTTGATGAAGATGTTGATAAAGATGGTTTAATTTGTCCTGTTTATACTTTCGATGAAATAGTTGAAAAAGGAAAAAATAATCAATTTTATGAAGTTGAAATAAATCCTGATGATAATGCTCTTATATTTTATACGTCAGGAACTACAGGTAATCCAAAAGGGGTTTTATTAACTCATAAAAATCTTCTTTCTCAATATCCTTCTATTGTAGAAGGTTTGGATGTTAATAAAGGTGAAAAAACACTTCAAATACTTCCTATTTGGCATACATATGAACATATTGTACAAGTTTATTTTTTTGTATCAGGATGTCATTTGTATTTTACTACAATAGCTAAGTTAAAAGATGATTTAGTAAAATATGATATTGATATTCTTGCCTCTGTTCCTCGTATTTGGGAAGCTATAAGACTTGGTGTTTATCAAAAATTAAAACAAACTTCAAGTTTAGCATATTATATTTTTGATTTTGCAGTTAAAACCAGTATTAATTATAAAATTCATAAAATGTATGCCGAAAGACGTATTACAAATAAACAATCTCGTTATAAATTAAGAGGCAGAATTTATCATAAATTTATGAGAGCGTTTACAAAACCTTTGCATATTTTGTTTACAAAAACTATATACAAAAAACTTAAAAAAGCCGCAGGACTTAATTTTAGAGCAACCATTTCCGGTGGTGGTGCTATTACAATGAAAGATGAATTGTTCTATGATGCAATCGGTGTAAATTTAAGAGTTGGTTATGGTTTAACTGAAACCTCTCCTGTTTTAACCTTGAGATATGTTAATGATAAAAATTATTTGGGTTCGGCTGGAAGACCATTTAAAGGAACTGATATAAAAATAGTTGATGCACAAACAATGCATCCTTTAGGTATTTTCAACAAAGGTATTGTAATGGTAAAAGGTCCTCAAGTTATGAAAGGTTATTACAAAGACGAAGAAGCAACTAAAAAAGTTCTTTCAGAGGACGGATGGTTTAATACCGGTGATTTAGGTTGGCTTACAGGGGATGATAATTTAGTTCTTGTTGGAAGAATGAAAGAAACTATCGTTCTTTCAAATGGTGAAAATGTTGAACCTGTGCCTATTGAAGAAGCTTGTTTAGGTAGTCCTTATATCGATCAAATTGTTCTTGTAGGACAAGATGAAAACAGTATTGGAGCGCTTGTTGTACCTTCTCATGAGGCTCTTGAAAAATGTTCAATTGCAGCGAAAACTCTAACTTCAGGTAAAAATTTAACTATTAATAATCCTAATCTTAGAGATTTGATTAAGCATGAGTTGAATAAGTATATTAAAAATAAACCAAACTTAAAATCTTTTGAGGCAATAAAACATTTTGAGGTGTTGAAAGATACGTTTAATGTTGATAACGGTATGATGAGTAATACTGCTAAAATTAAGAGAAACAATGTTTTTGAAACATATAAAGATATTATTTCAAAAATGTTTTCTGATAAAAATAAATAATTTTATTTTAAACAACAGTTTTTGTATTTTTTACCGCTACCGCAAGGACAAGGATCGTTACGTTTTACATTTGAATAATCAATACCTTCCTTTTTCTTTGTATCAACTATATTTGTCAATGTTGATGAAAATACATTTGAATTGTATAAAATTGTTGTATGTGAAAATATTTTGTGTTTAGTATCTTTATATTTTTTCAAAAGGTCTTCAAATGTGTAATTTGTGTTTAAAATTTTATTTGCTATTTCTGTAAATTTAGGATATTCTTCGTTTATTTTTGAAAGTATTCTTGCAGAAATAGATGGAATTTCCAAAAAATATTTTACGCATTTATCGTAATTTTCAATATTTTCATAATTATCTTCTGTTAAAATTCTTACAAGGCTTTTGTAGAATGGTACAACATAAAGTCCTTCTTCTTCATCAAACATAACAGCTATGTCATAAATTTTTTGTTTGTTGTAATAACCGCTTACGGAATTTTCTATAAAATTTGTGTAATTCGTATTATAATCTTTTACTTCAAAATATTTGTATTCTTCAGGTTCTTCTATTTTTCCTTCCAAATCAACTAGTGTCCCGTTTTCGGTATATTCGTTGAACATAGATATTATTTCTTCTGAGTGATTACTTGTTGTGAAAATGATGTCTGTACCGAAAGCTTCAATAAATTTTTGCTTCATTGTTTTTACGTTTGTTTCGATTTCTTTTTGTTTTTCTTCGTTATCTGAGTATACAAGATAAGGTTCTTGTATGATTTTTGCAACGGCAAATCTCATTGCCTCTTGTCTTTTGGTTGAAGATAAAGCTCCTGAAATGTCAATAATATAATATTCGTTTTCAAATTTTAGTAATCTTGCAACAAGAAATTGTCCTATACCTAAACTTCTTAAATTGGTCATTTTAAAAGTATATGTTGTTTCATAAATTTTTTCGTTAACAAGATTTAGAAGTTCAAATCCGTTTTTAAGTTTTCTTTTTATTTCAAATATTGATGAAATAGGTGTTTTCAATGCGTTTAAAAGATTTATTGCTTCTGTTGGAAGAGTTTCGTGTTTTTGAAGATAGAGTTCAATTATTGAACAATTTTTTTCTGGTAGATTTCTTTCAAAAATATATGGAACGGCAAGTTCTTGGAATGTATTATTCTTAAATCCGCCCATTGTTTTAACGTATTCTTCAAAATCACTTCTTACTTCTATATCGTCTTGTATAAAGTTTGATAATTCTTCCAAAACAAGATTAATTTCGTTTGATACTATGTCTAATTGCATTTTTCACCTCATCAATTTATGAATAAAATACATTAAATAATTCAAAAAAACAATACTTACAGTTGTCCTATTTTTTTATGATATGATTTTAATAATACTGAATAAAGGGAAAAATATGTTTGATAATTTAAGTGAAAAACTTCAAGGGATAATATCTAATACAAGAGGAAAAGAATTAACTCAAGATAATATGCAAGAAGCTTTAAGGGAGATAAGAAGAGCTTTTTTAGAAGCTGATGTAAACTTAAGGGTAGTAAAATCTTTCATATCTTCAATAAAAGATAAAGCGGAAGGTGAAAAAGTATTAGAAGGTGTGAATCCTTCAGAACAGTTAATAAAAATAGTTCATGATGAACTTGTTGATATATTGGGTAAGGAAAATAAACCTTTAAATTTAACCGGTCATCCAAGTATGATAATGCTTTTAGGTTTGCAAGGTTCAGGTAAGACAACATCTGCAGCAAAACTTGCCGTTAAATTAAAAAAAGAAGGAAAAAGCCCTTTGTTAGTTGCTTGCGATGTTTACAGACCGGCTGCAATTTCTCAATTAAAAACGTTAGGTCAACAGATTGGTGTTGAAGTTTTTTCAATAGATGAAGAAAAAAATGTTCAAAATATTGTTCAACAATCATTAAACTATTCAAAAGAAAATGGTTATAATGTACTGATTATCGATACAGCAGGTCGTTTGCAAATAGATACGGATATGATGGCAGAGTTATTGTTGATAGACAGAATATTTAATCCTCACGAAAAACTTCTTGTTATTGATTCAATGACAGGACAAGAGGCAGTAAATGTAGCAGAAAACTTTGACGCACAGCTAAATTTAACAGGTTTGGTTTTAACAAAATTAGACGGTGATTCAAGAGGCGGTGCTGCGTTAAGTATTGTTCACTGTACGGGTAAACCTGTAAAATTGACAGGTACAGGTGAAAAATTAAATGCTTTGGAAGATTTTTATCCGGAAAGAATTGCAACTCGTATTTTAGGTATGGGTGATATTGTTTCTTTGGTAGAAAAGGCTCAAGAAGTTTTTGATGAAAAAGAAGCGCTTGAATTCCAAAAAAAGATGAAAAAAGCAGAATTTACGTTTGATGATTTCTTAAAACTTCAAAAGCAAATGAAGGCATTTGGTTCAATGGGTAATATTTTGGGTATGATTCCCGGACTAAATATAAAGAAAGACGACAGAGATTTGATTTCACATGAGGGTGAAAAACAAATGAAACGTATTGAAGTCTTTATTTCAAGTATGACACCTGAAGAAAGAGCAAACCCTGCATTATTAAATTCATCAAGAAAGAAAAGAATCTCTCAAGGTTCGGGAATACCTTTGCATGATGTAAATATATTCATCAAACAATTTGAGCAAATGCGTCAAATGATGAAAGGAATGTCTGATATGAAAGGCATGATGGGAAAATTTGGTAAGTTCGGCATGGGTAAAATGATGGAACAAATGAAACGATTTATGTAATTGTTTTAAACAAATGTGAAGAAAGTACTTGAATTTAGATTTTTTTTTAAATAATATAAAAATTACGAAGACAGAAAAAGAGGAAAGAAAAATGAATCCTATTATAGACGAAATGGAAAAAGAAATAATAGCAGGAAAAGAATTACCTGAAATGCACCCTGGTGATACAGTAAAAGTATTTGTAAGAATTATTGAAGGAAACAAAGAAAGAACACAAGCATTTGAAGGTACATTAATAAAAGAACACGGTTCTGGTTTAAACAAGACTATAACTGTAAGAAAAGTATTCCAAGGTGTTGGTGTAGAACGTGTATTCTTAGTAAATTCTCCAAGAATTGAAAAAATTAACGTTTTAAGAAAAGGTGATGTAAGACGTTCTAAATTATATTACTTGAGAGAACGTGCAGGTAAAGCAACTCGTATTAAGGAAAAAATTGAAAAAAGATAGTCATATACACTGGTATCCGGGACATATTGCAAAAGCCGAAAGACAATTAAAAGAAAAATTAAATCTTTGTGATGTCGTAATAGAGGTTTTAGACGCAAGAATACCGTTTAGCAGTATTTATAACAACATTGAAACATTACTAGGCGGGAAACCTCGCCTAGTTTTGTTAAATAAGGCTGATTTGGTTGACAGAAACGAATTAAAAGAGTTTGTTGAAAAAATAAAAAGTTCTTCAAAAATGCCTGTTATGGTTACAGATGCAAAAAATTCAAAAGATTTGCAAATTATAGTTAAAGAAGTTTTAAAATTAGCAGAGCCAAGAATACAAGCAATTATGGCTAAAGGACTTTTAAGACGACCTGCAAGAGTTATGGTTGTCGGAATGCCTAATGTTGGTAAATCAAGTGTTATCAATAAATTGACAAAATCTTCAAAAACAAAAATTGGCGCAAAAGCAGGTGTTACACGTCAACAACAATGGGTTAGAATAAATAAAGATATTGATTTGTTAGATACTCCTGGGATTATTCCTATGAGGCAAGATAATCAAGAAGCTGCAACAAAACTTGCATTTGTTAATTCTGTTTCTGAAAATGCTTATGATAACGAAACTGTTGCTCAAAAATTGTTAGACATATTGGCAAGAAAATATTCAGAGCAATTAAAAGAATATTACAAAGTAGATGAACTAACTTTAGAAAAAATAGCAATAAGCCGTAATTGGATAACTTCCGGTTCCGAAGCAGATATAGAAAGAACGGCAACCTCTGTTTTAAAATATTTCAGAGATGGAAAATTGGGACAATTTATTTTAGATGAACTTATTTGAATTTGATAAATCGTTTAATAATATAATCATAGGTACGGATGAAGCAGGTAGAGGGCCTGCGGCAGGCGGAGTTTTTGCCTCGGCTGTATTTATAAATAATTTTGATATAAAAAAAGATTTATCAAAATTAAATGATTCTAAAAAACTTACAAAAAAAGTAAGAGAAGAATTATATCCAATAATTTTAAATAATACTGTGAATTCAACTGTTTGTATTGAAGTTGAAGAAATAGAAAAAACAAATATTCTCGCCTGTTCTTTGAAGGCGATGAAACTGGCATGTGAGAACGTTATTGCAAATATTGATATAAAACAAGAATTATTAACTATTGTTGATGGTAACAGATTGATAAGAGATTACTCATATCCTCAAAAATTCATTATAAAAGGCGACGGAAAATCAGCATCAATTGCTGCTGCAAGTATTTTGGCAAAAGTATCAAGAGATAGATATATGGATAAACTTGATTTAAAATATCCGGAATATTGCTGGAAAAATAATGCAGGGTATCTTACAAAAGAGCATAGTGAGGCTATTTTAAAATATGGTATAACTCCATATCACAGAAAAAAATTTTTAAGAAATCTTCTTGACGAAGGAAAGCAATTAAGCTTACTATAATAATTATGAATAAAACAATGCCAAAAAATATTTTTATTCAAGCTTTTTTAAACCTTAAATGGTTTGAATGGGTTATGTTTTTAACAATGATTTTTATAGGTGGTTATTATGTCTTAATAGATAATACTCATCCTATGTGGTATTTAATTGTTAATTATATTTGTTCAATTATGGGTGTATGTTGTATATTTTTGTGTGCACATGCAAGTTGGACTAATTGGATTTTTGGTATTGTAAATACGTCTTTGTATATTGTTATTCTTGGATATAACCATGTATTTGGAACTATGGCATTGGAGTTGTTTTATTATTTGCCAATAAATATTATTGGATTTTTAATGTGGCGAAAGCATCTTGATAAACAAGAAAAAGATAAATGTAAAACACGTGTTATGAGTTGGAAAATGCGAATTATAATGACGGTAATTGTAATTGTAAGTGCAGTTATTTGTCATTATATTCTTGTAAAAATCGGAGGTCGAACCGCATGGTTTGATGCTTTTGTTGTTGCAGTCGGCTTGAATGCTATGTTTTATGAGGTTAAAAGATATGCGGATCAGTATTATTTGTGGATAATAGCTGATTTTATTGCCGTAATACAATGGTTTATTCTTGCAGATATGATTATGTTTACCAAAAAAAGTATTTATCTTGTTATGGCGGTATTTGGTTTATTTAATTGGAGAAGAATGCAAAAAGAACGAAATGTTGAAAACAATTAATACAAAATTTCCTTAATATCATTTTTGTTTACTTCATATAAAGTTGAAATAATTTCTGAAATTTCTTTTGGTTTAAACCCTTGTTCTTTTAATTTTTCAATTTTATCTTTTAAATAAGAAAGTTCTTGATTTTTTTGAGCAAAAGTCATACAAACAAATTCGCCTTTTATTTCTGTATTTGAAAAATGATTGATAACATTTAAAATATCATCAACTATAATTTCTTCAAACATTTTAGAAAGTTCACGTCCTATTGCAATTTTTAAATTATGATTTTTAGAATAAATTATTTTTAGTGTTTTTAAAATTCTATTTGGAGATTCATAAAATACCATATTGGTATATTTATTTTCTTCATATAAATCAAGAATTTGTTTTTCACTTTTTGGTAAAAATCCTATGAATTTAAATTCTTCAGTATCTCTTGGAATTTGAGACAGAAATGTTGTTACTGCACAAGCTCCGGGAAGAGCTGTTATGTTAATATTATTTTTTTTAAGTTCTGAAAGTAAAATCGACCCAGGGTCACAAATCATTGGTGTTCCTGCATCAGATACTAGAGCAATTGTTTTGCCTTCATTTAAAATTTTAATAAGAGAGTCTACACGTTCCTTTTCGTTGTATTTATGGTAAGAAATACATTTTGTTTTTATATCATAATGATTTAAAAGTTTTTGCGTAACTCTTGAGTCTTCACAGGCAATTATATCAACTTCTTTTAACACTTCTATTGCTCGTAAAGTTATGTCAGAGATATTTCCAATTGGTGTCGGAACAATATAAAAATCAAACTTTCTTTTCATATATAAATTTTACCAAAAATATTGCACGAATTAAATGTTTATTTTAAAATAATTGAGTAATATAACAATAAAAGGGAGAATTGATATGTCAAGAAGACCAATAATTGCAGGTAACTGGAAAATGAATATGTTACAAGATGATGCAAGAGCTTTATTTATGGGTGTTGCAAAACACGCAGAAGAATATACAGTAGAACAATTACCAACTATTGTAATTGCTCCTGTATTTACATCAATAGCAGCAGTAGAAAGCATGAGATGTTCAAAATGCAGACCTTTAGTTAAAACAGCAGCACAAAATTGCCACTGGGAATCATCAGGTGCATATACCGGTGAAATTTCAGTAGAAATGGTAAAAGATGCAGGCTGTGATTATGTAATTATCGGACACTCTGAAAGAAGACAATATTTCTCAGAAACTGATGAAATGATTAATAAAAAAGCAAAAGCTATCTTAAAAGGCGGATTGTTACCAATTATTTGCTGTGGTGAAACATTGGAACAAAGAGAAGCAGGTCAAACAGATGCTCACATTACATCACAAATAAAAGCTGCTTTAGACGGAATCTCATCTGAAGATGTTGCAAAATCTGTAATAGCATATGAACCTATTTGGGCTATTGGAACAGGTAAAACTTGTGATGCTGTAGAAGCAAACAGAGTTATCGCCATGATAAGAAATGTTGTTAAAGAAGTTGCAGGTGAAGCTGCAGCAGAGGCTATCAGAATTTTATACGGCGGATCTGTTAAACCTTCAACTATTGAAGAACAAATGAATCAATCTGATATTGATGGCGCATTAGTTGGCGGAGCTTCTTTAAAAGCTGACAGCTTTAATGAAATTATTGATAACACAATGAAAACTATGTAGTAGACGTGTGCAAGCATCGATTATTTATAATCGATGCTTGCGGCATTTTAAATAAATAAGGAGAAATTTATGGCACAACCATTTTCAAATCAACCTCAAGTAAAAGTAAGAAAAGCTATTATAATTTTTCTTAAATCGGCTTCTCAACCTATTGTAATTTATTCATCTAATCCTCAAAAAGATTATGAAGAATTAAAAAATGCAATGAAAACACCTAATGTAGTTGTTGAAAAAGAAGCTTCAGGCCCAATTAAAAATTATTGTATGGTATCAAATAATATTTTAGGGGTAATATTACAGGATGAACAATATACATAATGTATTAATTGAAGATATTGAACAAGCAAACAATAAAAAACTTTCATATGAGTTTGATGATATAATAGAAGAAATTCCTACAAAAGGAAATATTTATGCAAATTTAACATTAGAATCGCTTGGCGAGTTTATAAAAGTAACAGGAAATGTTAAGTTGATAGCTAAACTTGAATGTGATATTTGTCTAAATGAATATGAAGAATCTATGGATTTTGAAATAGATGAAATGTTTGCAAAAAGCTCTCTAATGGAAGAATACGGACAAGAATTAGAACTTAGAGACGGGCAATTTATAACAGATTTAAATGGTGAAAATGAGATAGATATAAAAGATTTATTGTATCAATCTGTAATAATTAATTTACCAGACAAAAAGGTTTGTGGTATAAATTGTAAAGAGGGTGTTTTTGAAACAGATGAAACATACAAAATTCCCGATGCGAGAATGGAAGTTTTTAAAAATATAAAAGTAGATAGAAAATAATAGAAAGGTATTAAAAATGGCAGTACCAAAGAAAAGAACAGGTGCATCAGCACAAGCAAAAAGAAGAGCTAATTGGAAAGCAATTAAACCGACAACAACAACATGTAAAAATTGTGGTGCAACAGTATTAACACATACTGTATGTACTGAATGCGGTTATTATAAAGGAAAAGCAGCAAGTATAAAATCTCCAGATTATGTAGAAACTTCTTCAGAAGAAAAAAAATCTACAAAAAAAGCTTCAACTAAAAAAGCTAAAAAAGAAGTTGAAGCTTCAGCAGAATCTGAAGAAAAAACAGAAGAATAATAGCTAAGAGTAAGTATATATTCAGGGGATGAAATGACAAGAATAGCAGTAGATGCAATGGGTGGAGACCATGCTCCTCATGAAATTGTAGCAGGAGCGTTGTGGGCTGCGCAAGAATATGGCGTAGCTATTGAATTTGTTGGTAAACAAGACCAGATAGAACATGAAATAGAACGTGTAAAAAAAATAGGTGTTATTTCTAAGGCTGGTGGTTTTAAAACTAAAAAAATCAAAATTGATGTAGATAAATTAGATATCAAGATAACACATGCTTCAGAAGTTATAGAAATGGGTGAAGCTCCGGCTCAAGCTATTCGTAAAAAGAAAAAATCTTCAATTGTTTTAACAGTAGATGCTGTTGCAAGTGGTAGTTCTGATGCGGTTGTAGCTGCCGGATCAACAGGTGCCGCTATGGCATCAAGCTTGTTTGGTTTAGGTCGTCTTCATGGTATAGATAGACCGGCAATTGCTGTTACATTGCCAACATTGAAAAGACCAATTGTCTTGATTGATGGTGGAGCAAACAGTAGTTGTACACCTGAGATGTTGTATCAATTTGCGGTAATGGGCACAATATTTTCAGCAAATGTTTTAGGTGTAAGAAATCCTAAAATCGGTGTTTTAAATATTGGTGAAGAAGCTGGTAAGGGTAATGATTTAGCTCAAAAAACTTATAAACTTCTTGAAGCTCAAACAAGATTAAACTTTATTGGTAATGTTGAAGGTAAAGAAATTTTTTCAAATATCTGTGATGTAGTTGTTTGCGATGGTTTTGTAGGTAATGTTGCATTGAAAATAACAGAAGGTTCAGGTTCAATGTTATTTAAAATGTTAAACGAACAGTTTACAAAGAATATATTTACTAAATTTGTAGGTGCATTGACATTACCATTAATGATGGATATTTATAAGAAAACTAACTATGAAGAATACGGCGGAGCTATTCTTTTAGGCGTAAAAGGTATAACAATTATTTCTCATGGAAGAAGTAAAGCTTATGCTATTAAAAATGCGGTAAGAGTTGCAAAAGAAGCTGTTGAAACCGGTGTTAATAAAAAAATCGCCGAATTGATAGAGAAGAAATAAAAGATGTTGATAAATTTATAATACGTTGATAATAAATAACTGTTGTCGTGATTTTCAATGACTGTTATTTTATTTTTGGGTGGGGATAAAATTATGAAAAAATGTGCATTTATATTTCCCGGTCAGGGTTCTCAGGCTGTTGGAATGGGTAAAGACTTGTATGATAATTTTGAAGGTTCAAAGCAAGTTTTTGACAGAGCAAATGAAATTTTAAACAAAGATATTAAAAGTTTATGTTTTGATGGTGATGAAGAAACCTTAAAGCAAACAGTAAATACTCAGCCTGCGATATTAACGACTTCGATTGCAGCCTTAGAAGCTTTGAAATCAATTATTGATATAAAACCTGAATTTGTTGCTGGTCATAGTTTAGGTGAATATGCTGCTTATTATGCTGCTGGTGTTCTTGATTTAGAAAAAGCTTTGATTTTAATACAAAAAAGAGCAGATTTAATGAGTGATTCCCCGTCAGGTGCAATGAGTGCAGTTATAAATGCAACTGATGAACAAATAAAAACAGCTCTAAAAAAGGCTTATGAAGCAGGCTATGTTGATGTGGCAAATTATAATTCTCCTTCGCAAGTTGTTTTAACAGGAGAAAAAGAAGCAGTTGAAAGAGCTGGTGAAGTTTTAACGTTAATGGGCGTAAAAAGAGTTATTCCGTTGGCTGTTTCAGGTGCATTTCATTCTAAATTGATGCAAAGTGCCAGTGAAAGATTTGAAGAATTTTTAGAAAATATTGATATAAATAATGCTGAAATTCCTGTAATAACAAACGTTGATGCAGAAATTACAACAGAAAATTTTAAGCCGAAAATGAGCAAACAAATTTGTTCATCAGTTTATTGGACACAAACGATACAAAAAATGATAGAAAACGGTGTTGAAATTTTTGTGGAAATTGGTAACGGTAAAGTGTTAAGCGGTTTGAACAAAAAAATAAGTTCTGATATTATAAGTTATAACGTATACGACAAAGCAACTTGTATTGAAGTTGCAGAAAAATTAAAAGAGGTATTATAATGAGTGAAAAATTAGCATTAGTAACGGGCGGATCTAGAGGGATCGGTGCTGCTGTTGCAAAAGAACTTGCACAAGCAGGATATGATGTTGTAATAACTTATGCAGGTAACGAAGAAGCTGCAAATAAAACTGTTGATGAAATTAAATCAACAGGCGTTGAGTCAGCTGCATATAAATTTGATGTTTCAAATAATGAAGAAACAGTACGAGTTGTAAATGAAATAATAGAAAAATACGGCAGAGTAGATGTATTGGTAAATAATGCAGGTATAACTCGTGACGGATTATTCATGAGAATGAACAAAGACAACTGGGATGCTGTTATAAATACAAATTTGTCAGGTGCATATAATGTTACTCAACCGATAGTAAAAATTATGATGAAACAAAGAAATGGTGTAATCATAAACATGGCAAGCATAGTTGGTGTATATGGTAATGCAGGTCAAGCAAATTATGCTGCAGCAAAAGCAGGAATTATAGGTTTTACTAAATCTTTGGCAAAAGAATTGGCATCAAGAAATATTAGAGTAAATGCCATAGCACCGGGATTTATTTCAACAGACATGACAAAAGGTTTAGATTCTGAAAAAATAGCAGAACATATTCCTTTAAAACGTCTAGGACAACCTGAAGATATTGCAAAAACAGTAAAATTCTTATGTGAAGAAGGTACTTATATTACAGGACAAGTAATTCAAGTTGATGGCGGACTTACAGTATAAAGAATTTTTACAATATATAAACATATTTGCCAAATAAAATTTAGATAGTATAATTTAATAGTAAAGTATATTAATTACAAAAATGAGGAAAAAAGAATGAGCACATTAGAAAAAGTAAAAAAAGTAGTAGTAGATCAATTAAGTGTAGATGAAAGCTTAGTAACACCTGAAGCAAGTTTCACTGGCGACTTAGGTGCAGATTCATTAGATACAGTAGAATTAGTAATGGCATTTGAAGAAGAATTTGGCTGTGAAATTCCTGATGAAGAAGCAGAAAAAATTCAAACAGTACAAGATGCTGTAAATTACATTGATTCTCATTCTTAATTGAGGTCATAAACTTAAAATTTGTTAGAATAAAGAGGATTTACAGACATTTGGTTTATAAATCCTCTTTTCTTTATTAATAGTGAGGAGAATTTATGAGTAAAAGAAGAGTTGTAATAACAGGTATGGGTGCAATAACTCCATATGGCGTTGGGGTAGATAAGTTTTGGAATGGTGTAAAAAACTGTGAAAGCTGTATTACTAAAGATGACGGCTTAAAAATAACATTAGAACAACAAACGACGCATATTTTTGGCAGAGTTTTACCGTATGATGAAGAAAAATACATGGATTCTAAAGATGCAAAACGTATGGATAATTTCGTTAAATATGCTATTGTTGCAAGTACTGAAGCAATGGAAGATTCAGGACTTGATATGGAAAAAGAAGATCCGTATAGAGTTGGATGTTTAGTTTCTTCAGGTGCAGGTGGTTTTAAAACAATAGAAATCAATCATACTCAAATGTTAAAAAGAGGATATACAAAATGTTCTCCATTTACGGTTCCTGCTTTAATTGCAAACATGGCTCCCGGTAAAATTGCCATAAAATTCGGATTAAAAGGTGTAAATAAATGTATTGTTTCAGCATGCGCAACAGGAACACAATCAATAGGTGATGCTTTCAGAACTATTCAATATGGAGATGCCGACGTTCTTTTTGCCGGAGGTACAGAAGCTATTGTTTGTGATATGGGTGCCGGAGCTTTTTCATCAGCAAGAACATTATCAAAACGTAATGATGAGCCTACAAAAGCTTCAAGACCTTACGATATAGATAGAGATGGTTTTGTAATGAGTGAAGGTGCCGGAGTTTTAGTTCTGGAAGAATTAGAGCATGCTAAAGCTCGTGGTGCAAAAATTTATGCAGAAATTGTAGGTTATGGACAAACTTGTGATGCCTATGATATGGTAGCTCCTGATCCTACAGGTCAAAGTGCAGCAAAAGCTATGGAATTTGCTTTAAAAGATGCGGAAATATCTCCGGAACAAATTGATTATATTAATGCACATGGTACAAGTACTCATGTTGGCGATATTGGAGAATCTCTTGCAATTGCCGATATTTTTGGTGATTTAGAAAAGAACAAACATTTAATGGTAAGTTCAACAAAAAGTATGCATGGACACTTAATTGGTGCTGCTGGTGCTGTTGAAGCCATAGTTTGTATAAATGCTATGAGAGAAAGCATTGTTCCTCCTACAATAAATCTTGAAAACCAAGATCCTGAAGTCGCAAATTTAAATTATGTTCCTAATAAGCCTGTAAATGCAGAGTTGAAATATACAATGTCAAATTCATTTGGTTTTGGAGGACATGATGCTTCAATAGTATTAAAAAAATACGAAGAGTAGTAATTGAAAAATAAACTAACAAAGCAAGGCGGTTTTCTTTAGAAAACCGCCTTGCTTTTTATATTAAAATAATCATTCTTCTTTTTGATTAAAGATTCTGTCTAAGCAAGCTTGTGGCGAATAGAACCATTCTCTTGACGTTATTCTGTCTACTTTAAATCCTGAACGTTCGAGTATAGATTGCTTTTTCATATTAGAAATATGAGATTTTTTATTGTCTTCAACTCCGTCTATTTCTATGATTAAATTATTTCCAATCAATAAATCTGACGATAATCCTGCAATTTCTGCTCCTGCTTTTACAGAATATCCTCTTTCTCTTATTTTTTCTGCAATTTCTTTTTCTAAAGGATTTTTATATAAATTTTCGTCAATTTCGTTGTTCATTACCGCATTAAAGTGGTCATTGTATTCTCTAATGTACTCGAGATAACTTCTAAATAGACCTTCAGGTAAGTCGTTTATATCTTTTGATACAAAATTAATAACTTTATATTTTGCACGAGTAATGGCAACATTAAATAAATTAGGCTTTTGCAAGAAAGTTAAACTTTGAGGATGACTGTCATTGGCATAAGCCCACGACATTAGTATAATGTCTCTTTCATCACCTTGAAATGCGTGAGCTGTACCAATTTCAACTTCATGCTTTTGCATCATTCTTTCTGAAATAACTTTTCTTACTGATATTTTTAATTGGTCAACCTGAGCTCTAAATGGTGAAATTATACCTATTGTTACAGGTTTTTCTGGATTTTTTCTTTCGTCTTCCAAAATTATTTCATGAACTTTTCTTACAACAGCTTCTATTTCTGGTGTATTTCTTGTTATGTTGCATTCTGGATCCATTTTTCCGTCAGGAACATTTACTATTTCCAAAACTTTTTCTGTTGATGAATTTTGATGCATAACTTTTATTCTGTCAGCATAAAATTCGTGGTTAGAAAAATTAATAATTGGTGGTAAACTTCTAAAATGTTCATCTAATAAAACAGGTGAATTACAATAGAAATTTGCAATATCGAACATTGAATTTGAACGATATTTCCACATTAACTGATATCTGTCAGGAATACCGTATTGACTTAAAAATGACTGTTCTTTTGCTTTTTCTAAAAACGAAAGATGCGGTAATTGCTTATCATCACCTACAATTACAGCACGTTTTGCTCTGAATAGTATAGGAAAGCAGCTTGCTATATCGCATTGTGATGCTTCGTCTATTATTGCTACATCAAATAGTGCTGGTTTCATTGGTAGAGAACTTGAAACGGCATATGTTGTTACACACCAACAAGGGAAAGCTTCTAAAAGCGGTCTGAAATCTTCTGTTTCAAGTATTCTGTTTTGAAGATTTTGTTGTCTTGATACAAGTGACTTTGCATGTGTTAAAAGTCGTCCTCTTTTTTGGCTGTCATTTCTTAATCCTTTTAATGACTCAACTCTTATTGATTTTAATACATTTGTTACAAGTGAATGTTGTTTTGATTTTAGGTTATGTATTTCATTTATTAAAAGATGAAGATTTCCAATTTTTTGAATTTCTGTTTCATAGAGTTTTAGTCGTCTTTCTATTTTTGCGTAAGCAAGTTCATCTTTTAATCTTGAAATATTTAATTCCGAATCTTCGAAATCTTTCAAATTCAAAACTTTTTTAATTTTTTCTTTAGCGGAATAATTTTGAAGATTTACAATAAATCCGCTTTTATCAAAATTATTTTCTATAGTTTTTATAGCGCTGTTTAAATCTTCAACATCTTGTTTTTTTAGTATTTCTTTTATATATTGTCTTTCTCCGAGAATTAATTCTTGGCTCTTTCTTTCTATTTCAGCTTTTTGCCATTCTCCTTCAAAACCGATTATTTTTTCGCAGTTATCTTCCAAAGATTTGATGTCATTAAGCAATTTTTTTATATCATCAACTTCGCTGAAAATAATGTCTTCTAGATTTTCATTCAAATCAAATTTTCCCGCTGCTAAGTCTTCGAGTTGATATTTTAATTTGCGTTGATAATCAAGTCTTCCTGCTCTTAATGCCAAAAATGGAGCGCCAAGATTATTTAATCTGTCAGCAACAACATCAACTGCTTTATCCATTTTTGAAGCTACAAGAACTGTTTTACCTTCTGCAATTAAGTGTGCTACAAGATTTACTATTGTTTGAGATTTACCTGTGCCGGGAGGTCCAAAAACAGATACAATTTTATTTAATTCTATTTGTCTTATAACATTTTCCTGAGAATCGCTTAAAGAAAGTGGTGTAAGTGGCAAAAAATTTTCTATATCATCCGGTTTTGGAATTTCTAATTGTTTACCTTTACTTTGCAGATATTCTTCATTTATAACATTTAATGCTGTTTCTCGATATATTCCGCTTGGTCTTTCTGCAATTTGGGTTAATTCGTGAAGAACTCCTGCTGTTGTGGTTGGACGTTTTGTCAAAATTATTGCACTTTGTCTGGTTAAACATATTTTATCTAATTTAACTTGTGCCTTTTGAGATTTTTCTTCTTCATCTTCTATAAAATCATCTATATTATCTGCATCTATTGTATCTTTTTCTTTATAAAAATCTTTTTCCTTAGATACATTGTCATCCTCTGTTAATTCCGGATTTAGTGATACATCAACATCTGGAATAATTGATTTTAATGTGGTTAAAAATATATCAAGCTTTTCTTGTGTAATTGGTGCAGACGGTACGGCATCAAGTAAAAATTTTAAAACTTGTTCCACTTCATCATCGTCATCAGCTTTCTTCATTAGCGCTGTGATTGCACCTGTATTTAGTGAAATCATTTCTTCTGTTAAAAATAAATTTATATTTACTCCGTTTTTTTCTAATCGGCAAGGTGTGTAAAGTAATGGAGTTAAAAATTCATTACTGCGTTTTTTTGATGATTTACCCACTAAAAATAAATATCCGTAAATTAAGTATTTATCTTTTTGTTCAGATGAGCTTTGAAGTAGTAATTCTGTTACTTTTGAATCATAAGCTGAAAGTTTCAAATATTCTAAATTCTTTGTGTAAAGTGTTTCTTCATCTTTTAAAAATATCCATTTGTTGGCTTTATCAGCTTTTAAATTTCTGAATGTTGAACTCTTAACTTCTTCTCTAACACAATCGTGTAAATATTGACTTAATTTTTTTATAAAACTGTTATTAAATGCTGAATTAAGTGCTTTTGTCGCTTCTTGTAACATAATTCCCTCTTGACTTTATTGCTTATTTAGTATTTTAGGCTAAAATGAAAGTATGAACATCATTGATTTGTACGAAAAATACGATAATTTGTACTATGTAGGCGGAGTTGTACGTGATATTTTAATTAAGATGCCAAGTCAGGATGTCGATATTACTGTTGAAGGTAATGCTATTGAATTTTGTAAAAATTTAGAAGAGTGTGAAATTGTTCAAACAAATCCTGATTTTGGAACAGTAAGAATAAAACTAAATAATCAAGTTTATGATATAGCGTCTACAAGAAAAGAAGCTTACCCCAAAAAAGGTCATTTACCTGTTGTTACAGAAATAGGCTGTTCATTAAAAGATGATGTCATTCGTCGTGATTTTACCATAAACGCTCTTGCAAAAAATACTAAAACAGGTGAAATTATAGATTATGTTAACGGCAAAGATGACATTCAAAATAAAAAACTGAGAGTGTTACACGATGAAAGCTTTATAGATGATCCAACAAGAATCATACGAGGGTTAAAATTTGCTACAAGGTTTGGCTTTGAGCTTGACGAACATACAAAACTCTTGCAAGATAAATATTTGAAAAATATTAATTACGATATGTGTTATAAAAGAATGAAAGATGAACTTATTTCTATGTTTAATCTTAATTCTAACAAAGCTTTTGAAACTTTTATAAATGATAAAATTTATAAATTGATAACTGAAAAAGAAATAAAACTTCCGGATTACGATATCTCAGGTTTGATTGGTAAATATTATAAAAAAATAAAGAATGTTTGGCTTATTTATGTTGCTCTTGTAGATACAGAAAAACTTGATTTGAATAAAATTGAATCTAAAATAGTTGATGATTATCAGAAACTCCTAAATATTAATTTGGACTCAGATTACAATATTGTTAAAGCATTTGAAACTTGTGAAACAGAATCACTAATTCTTTATGAAATAAATAAAAAAGACAATAAAGCTATAAAATATTTAGATAAATTAAATGAAATAAAACCCGAAATAAATGGTAATGATTTAAAACAAATAGGTCTTCCGCCAAGCGAAAAATATGCAAAAATTTTCGATTATATTTTGCAAGAAAAATTAAAAAATCCAGATTTAACAAAAGTGGAAGAATTGGAATTGGCAGAAAAATTTGAAAAAAATAAAGAAAATATGTAAATTTTTATTAAAACATGACTGGCATGTAGCTGAAACATGAGTTAACATGCCATGTATGGACATCATAAAAAACTTGAAGGATTACAAGTTATCTCATAAGCAACGGATATTTGCCAGTTATTTGAAGGATAATGCCGATTCATATACCTGTGTAGAACAAATAACTAATAGAGAATTCTTGCGTCAGTATTTTGCACCTGATAATGATTTTTTGATATATTCTACTGCCTTTTATGATTCAGCAAGACTTTGTAGATATAGTGAAGAAGAAAAAAATAGAAAAAGTTTGTAAAAATATTGACAAATTTTCTTAAACTGATAATATAAAAGAGTACCTATTGGGGTGTCGCCAAGTGGTAAGGCACCTGGTTTTGGTCCAGGCATTTCGGAGGTTCGAGTCCTTCCACCCCAGCC
>CACZSH010000013.1 GCA_902783785.1 uncultured bacterium
GATATATTAAGTATATACACAATTGAATGTGATGAAAACTTAAAAAAACTTCACATTACTTTCCACCCCAATACCGTTTAACATTATTAACACGAAACCAGAGAGTTGTTTTGTGCAGTAGTTTTTGACTGCTAAAATATCTTCTTCATGGCTTAATTTGTATTGCCAATTTACCTACCACACCAGATTATAAGGAGTTTAACCTATGTACCAATGCCAACCTGCTCAAGAAAACTTTACTAACCCTGCAAAATGTTCTTTAGTTGATTCTGATTTTAATTTATCAACTTACATTAAACAAATTTCTTCTTACAAAGCTTTATCTGTTTCTGAAGAACGTTCTTTAGCACAAAAAGCTCAAGATGGTGATATTGATGCTAAAAAACAATTAGTTCAAGCAAATTTAAAATTAGTAGTTACTATTGCAAGAAAATCTATTCATATGTCTAATTTACCTATGGTTGATTTGATTCAAGAAGGTAATTTAGGTCTTATGATTGCTGTTGAAAAATTCAACTGGAAATTAGGATATAAATTTGCAACTTATGCTTCTTGGTGGATTAAACAATCTATGTTCAAAGCTATTTCTGAACAATCACACTGCATGAAAATTCCTGTATATATTCAAGAAACATTATCTAAATTTTCTAAAGTAAAAGCTGATATGGAACGTCAATACAACTGTCAAGTTAAAACTGATGATGTTGCTAAAAAAATGAATATTTCTTTAGATAAAATCAATTCATATTTAAGTGCTTATAACAAACCTGTATCTATCGAAGGCGGATTTGAAAGCAATGATGGCAGTGATTTATTAATTGCTGATATTTTAGAAGATGAAAAAGCAAATGTTTATGAAAATGCTGAATATGAAAATCTTAAAAATGATATTGAAATTGTTGTTTCAACATTAAAAGAGAGAGAACAAGACGTTGTAAAAATGCGTTATGGTTTAGACAATTTTGCAAAACGTACATTAGAAGAAATCGGAAACCTTTATGGCGTTACTAAAGAATGCATCCGTCAAACTGAATTAAGAGCATTGAAAAAATTAAGAGTAAATGCTGCTGATTCATTAATGAGCTATCTTCAATAGGCTTATTTAACAATAGAGTTTTTCATGTTATATTCGTAATATGAAAAACTCAGCTAACCAATTTTTAAAACCAATTACTACAAAAATAAACGAAAAAAACCATCTTGAAATAGGTGGTTGTGATTTGGTTAATCTGGCACATGAGTATAAAACTCCTTTATATATAATTGATGAGGCAACATTAAGAAGTATATGCAAGGATTACATAAGAGCTTTTGAAAAATATGAAAATGTTCAATTTTTATATGCTTCAAAGGCTCTTTGTAATTTAGCAATTTTAAAAATAGTTGCAAGTGAAAATTTTGGTTGTGATGTTGTTTCTGAAGGAGAACTTTATACTGCGTTAAAATCAGGAATGAAACCTGAAAAAATCTTATTTAACGGAAATAATAAAACTTTTGAAGAACTTGAATACGCAGTAGAATCTAATATTGGTAGATTTTCTGTTGATAATTTAACAGAACTTTCAATGTTAAATGAAATTGCTCAAAATCAAAATAAAAAAGTAAGTATTTTTTTAAGAATAAATCCAAAAATTGAATGTCATACTCACGAATACATCAAAACAGGACAAGAAGATTCTAAATTCGGCTTTAACATGAGTGATATTGATAATGTGATTGAATTAATTAAAAATACGTATAAAAATATAGATATAAAAGGTTTACATGCTCATATCGGTTCACAAATTTTTGAAACACAAGTTTTTAAAGATGAAATTAAAATTTTAACAAACGAATATGAAAGAATTAAAAATAAATATGATATTGAATTTAGTGAAATAAATCTTGGTGGTGGCTTTGGTGTAAAATATACAGAAGAGGATGAACCTCTTTCTATTTATGAAATAGGAGATGTTATTGCATCAACTTTAAAAGAACAAATTAAAAAACATTCTCTAAAAAATTTAAAATTATATCTTGAACCCGGAAGAAGTACCATTTGTACTTCCGGTGTAACAATATATACAATCGGAAATATAAAAGAAATTCCGGATATAAGAACTTATATTGCAGTAGATGGAGGTATGTCTGATAATATCAGACCGGCTCTTTATGGAGCAAAATATGATGCTGTAATTGCTAATAAAATGAATTCAAAAGATACTTTAAAAACAGTTCGAGTTGTAGGAAAACTTTGTGAATCAGGTGATATTTTAATAGAAGAAATTAAACTTCCAAACCCTAAAAAAGATGATATTTTATGTGTTTTCAACACAGGTGCCTACAATTATTCGATGTCCAGTAATTATAATCGCATTAAAAAACCTGCCATGATACTTGTAAATAATTCTCAATCTGATATTATTATTAATAGAGAATCTTTCGAAGATTTAGTTCGTAATGATGTTATTCCAAAAAGGCTTGAAAATAAATGATAAATACTCTTGTTAATACTCTTCATTTGCAATTGCCGAAATTTGATTTAACATTTAATCTGCTTAATATTTCAGAAATTTTAATAATAAGTATTATCGTTTTTGCTTTTTATAAAAAATTTATAAGAAATACTCAAGCGGAAAAACTTGTAAAAGGTTTGATTTTTCTTGTTTTTGGTTGGATTTTTGCCGAAATATTAATTCGCATTGATTTAATTATTTTAGGTGTATTTTTAAAAGCAACAATAACATTGATTTCTTTAAGTTTGATTGTAATTTTTCAACCTGAATTGAGAAGATTTTTAAGTTATTTAGGTCAAGTAGATTTTATGAATAAATCTTTTTGGGAAAGTTCTCATAACAAACAAGAAACAAGTATTGATATATTAAAAGAAATAATAGAAGCTGTAAAATATCTTTCTAAAACAAAAACAGGAGCTTTAATAGTTTTCCAAAATGAAATTGATGCATACACTTCAACAGATGTCGGAACAACTTTAAATGCTGATTTATCAACAGAATTATTATTGACAATTTTCCACATAAACACCCCTCTTCATGATGGTGCAGTTGTAATTAAAGGCAGTAAAATCCTCGCAGCAGGAGTTTTATTACCACTAACAGAAGATCCTAAGTTAAGTTGGAAATACGGAACTCGTCATAGAGCTGCTATTGGCATGAGTGAAGTTTCAGATAGTGCATGTCTTGTTGTTTCGGAAGAAACAGGAGATGTTTCAGTTTGTTTAGACGGTACTTTAAAAAAATACGAAGATTTAACTACTTTAAAAAATGATTTAGAAAATATATTAGGTTTAAAAAAAGAAGAAGAACAAGATAAAAAAACAATTTTTAAAATTAATAATGTTATAACTGTAAAAAAATTAAATAAACATCATCAAAATAAACAAGAAAAATAATAAAAGGTAATATTATAAGAATGTTTTCATCAAAAAAGAAACGATTAGAAAAGAAAGTTTTAACTTTTTCACAAAGATTAAAAAAATATATTACAAAATACATTTTTGTAACTTTTGGAGCATTTATTGCTGCTTTTGCTATTGAGGGTTTTTTAATACCAAATGAAATTATTGATGGTGGAATTGTTGGTATTTCAATGATGGTTAGTTCCATAACAAAGTTTAATTTAGGCGTACTTTTAGTATTATTTAATTTACCATTTTTATTTTTAGCTTTGCAAAAAATGGGAAAATCTTTTGTTATTACCATTCTTTATGGTGTAACAATGTTAGGTATATTTGTCAATTTAATTAATTTCCATGTAACAGAATCTGATTTATTAGCAACTGTTTTTGGAGGAATAACTTTAGGGACTGGTGTTGGTTTAATTCTTCGTAATGACGGAGCTTTGGACGGAACAGAAATTCTTGCAATCAGACTTGCCAAAAAATTTGGGTTTTCTGTTGGTGAAATTATAATGTTTTTTAACTTTTTTATATATACCGCAGCAGGATTTTTGTATGGTTGGGATAGTTCAATGTATTCTATATTAACTTATTTTATTGCTTTTAGAGTAATTGATATTGTTATGGAAGGTTTAAATAATTCAAAATCTATATATATAATCACTAATTTTGCAAAAGAAATTGGTGATGCAATAATGAAAGAACTTGATATTAGTGTTACTTATATGAAAGGTAAAGGTGGTTATTCCGGAAAAGAACAAACTATTATTTATTGTGTTGTTTCTCGTCTTGAAATAACTAAAATAAAAAATTTAATAAGAGAAAATGATTCTTCAGCTTTTTATTTTGTACAAGATGTGCATGAAGTTGACGGAGTAAGAGTTAAAAAGAAATAATAATGTAAAGAACTGGACAATTTTTTCTTATTGTTATAATATAAAATACATAAAGAACGTAATTTAAAGGATATAATATATGGCATCAGCAGGAAAACATTCAGATACTATACCTATAGAAGTTTGTATATTGACAGCAGATCACGATATAAAAGGGACTGTTCACGTTTCTAAATATACAAACACTAATCGTGAATTAACAGATTTGTTAAATGATAGAGAAAGAAGATTTTTGGCTGTTACTAATGCTGAAATATATTCAAGAAATTCTACACAAGCACCTCGCAGATATAATTTTTTAGAAATACATATGGATTATGTTCTTATGGTTCATCCGTCTGCACAAGCTGTATTTAAAGAATCAGCTAAAGCTCAAGATGATATTCAAAGATTTAGAGATTTAAGAATGAAATTAAATCAAACTAAACCTTTTTAGTTTTTGATTTTTGATATTTATTATTTATAAAGGGGGATTATTTTGAAAGTTTTAGTAACAGACAAAATTAATGATATTGCGTGCAAAATTATAGAAGAAGCTGCAGAAGTTGATGTTTTACCGACAATGAGTGAAGATGAACTTATCGGAATTATTGATAAATATGATGCATTAATGGTAAGAAGTCAAACAAAAGTAACATCTAAAATAATAGAAGCAGCAAAAAATATGAAAATTATCGGAAGAGCCGGAGTTGGTGTTGATAATATAGATGTTAATGCTGCAACACAAAAAGGTATCATAGTAGTAAATTCTCCTGACGGAAATACAACTGCTGCTGCTGAACATACTTTGGCATTAATGCTGTCTATGATGAGAAATATTCCTGCAGCTTGTAAATCAACAAGAGACGGTAAATGGGAACGTTCTAAATTTACCGGAACAGAAGTTTTAGGAAAAACTTTGGGTGTTATTGGATTTGGTAAAATAGGTTCATATGTAGCAAAAGTTGCTATGGCTATGGGTATGAAAGTTTTTGTTTATGATCCGTTTGCAACTGAAGAATACGTTAAATCAGCAGGAGCTGAATATGTTAAAGATTTAAAAGATTTTTGGAATTTATTTGATATTTTGACTGTTCATGTTCCAAAAACTCCTGAAACTATTAATCTTGTTAATAAAGAAACTATTGCAAAAATGAAAGATGGCGTAAAACTTATAAACTGTGCAAGAGGCGGAATTATTAACGAAACAGATTTAAAAGAAGCTTTAGAAAGTGGAAAAGTAAGTTCTTGTGCAATAGATGTTTATGCAGATGAACCTGAAATAAGTAAATGTCCTTTACTTGAAGTTGAAAAAAATATTGTACTTACACCTCACTTAGGTGCAAGTACTTCTGAAGCTCAAATTAATGTTGCCGTTGATGTTGCAAATCAAATAAGAGATGTATTAAAAGGTGGTTCTGCTTTACATGCTGTTAATATACCATCTTTAAAACCTGAAAAACTTGAACCGGTTAAAGATTATATGGAATTAGCCGAACAAGTTGGTTCTTTTGCTCAACAAATTTCTACAGATAATGTTAAATCTTTGGAATTATCTTTTAAGGGTAATTTAGCTGATTTAGATGTATCTCCTCTTGAAACAGCTGTTTTAAAAGGTATTTTTAGTTCATATTTACAAGATGTAAATTATGTTAATGCGCCTATTATTGCTAAAAATAGAGGAATAAACGTAACAACATCAAAATCTTCAAAATCAGGAGATTATGCCGGTACTATTACTGTTAAATTAATTACTAATTCAGGTGATACTGTTGTTTCCGGAGCTTTAATTGCTAAAAATATTAAACGTATTGTTAAAATAAATGATTACAATACAAGTATTGAACCTGAAAAACATATTTTATTAGTTCCGCACGATAACAAACCTGCAATGGTTGCTCAAGTTGCAACAGTTATTGGGGAAGATAATATAAATATTGAATCAATGCTTGTTTCACCAAATTCTAAAAACAAAAATCTTTCTATTATGATTATAGGAACAGATAAAAACGTTAAAAAAGAATCTTTGGAAAAAATTTGTTCAGTAAATGGTGTTTTAGAAGCTAAATTTATCCATTTATAAAAAATTTTAAATAAAAGGATTTACTATGAATAAAAAATTTTTCAAAATATTTATTTCTATACTTTGTATAATTTCTTTATTCGTAGTATTTTCTTTTATTTTTAAAAAAAGTAAATTTGGTTATTTATTTACTAATATAAAAGAAATAAAAACATTATTACCTTTAGCAATAAATAAAGTTGCCCAAAATCCTCAATGTTATAAAGTTTTGAATGCTGATGTTTCTTTAGAATATAGCACAAAAGATTCTCTTATTTTTTACGTTGATTGCAGCACTTCTCAAAATGTTTTTAA
>CACZSH010000014.1 GCA_902783785.1 uncultured bacterium
CATTTTTCAACTCTCCTATCTTGAATATTTCTTGTATGGTAACTCTTTTGATACTAATTTCACTTGTGATTCTGAAATTTCTACCATTTTAGAGAGTCTTCTTTTACGGCTAACGTCTTTGTTTGCAAGTAAGTGACCTTTACCTGCTTGTCTTCTTACAATTTTGCCAGATGCAGTTATTTTGTATCTTTTAGCACCTGATCTGTGTGTTTTCATCTTTGGCATTTTCATTTTCCTTTCTATATTTAAGGTGTCTGTCTTAAAGAAGATTATGGCAGCCATAGCCATAAAACTTCCGCATGAATTAATTTATCAAAAACATATTTTATTTACAATACTTTTGTTGCTTTTTATTAAAAAAGAGGTTGAATTTTCAACCTCTTTTTTAGTTTGTTTATTTATTTAAAGAATTATTAGTCGTCAGCGTGACCTGCTGTTCCTAATACATCTCTCATTTTGTGCATAACCATTTCTTTAACGGCTGTTCTTCCAGGACCCATATATTCACGTGGGTCAAATTTTTCAGGATGTTCAATAAAGAATTCTCTGATTGTTGATGTCATTGCTAATCTTAAGTCTGTATCGATATTAATTTTAGCAACACCATGTTTTGAAGCGTAGTTTAACATATCTTCAGGTACACCTTGTGCATCAGGTAAGTTTCCGCCGAATTTATTACATTTTTCTACGAATTCTTTTGGTACTGATGATGAACCGTGTAATACAATCGGATAATCACCAAATCCAGCTTCTTTTAATGCATCTTTAATTTCTTTTAATCTTTCAAAATCTAATTTTGCTTCGCCTTTGAATTTGTATGCACCGTGTGAAGTACCGATAGCGATTGCTAATGAATCACAACCTGTTTGTTTTACAAATTCAACTGCTTCTTTAACGTTTGTATATTTAGCATCTTTAGCGCTTACGTTAACATCATCTTCAACACCTGCTAATTTACCAAGTTCAGCTTCTACTGAAACTCCTCTTTCGTGAGCATATTCTACAACTTGTTTTGTAACTTTTACGTTTTCTTCGAATGGGAATCTTGAACCATCAATCATAACTGATGAAAATCCGCCATCGATACATGCTTTACAAATTTCAAAATCGGCGCCGTGATCTAAGTGTAATGCGATAGGTACTGTTGTTGTTGCTAATGCTGCTTCTACTAATTTGATTAAGTATGTTTGATTAGCATATTTTCTTGCACCTGCTGAAACTTGTAAAATGATTGGTGAACGAGTTTCTTCAGCTGCTTCTGCTATACCTTGTAATATTTCCATATTGTTAACATTGTAAGCTCCAATTGCATATCCGCCTGCCAATGCTTTTTTGAACATTTCTTCTGTTCCTACTAATTTTCTTTCACTCATCTGAAATCTCCTTGTTTTATTCTATTTGAGTACAAACATAATTTACAACAAAGGAGAAACTTTTACAAGTCATTGTTATTCTTAAAACAAAAACACCGCAAATATTAGTATCTGCAGTGTTTTATTAAAATTTAAAAGTTTATCTAATGAGCATAACTCATATATTCTGTAATAAATGAATCTATCAATTCTTTTATTATTGTTTCATTTATTTCATCAAATTCCATTTTTGTTGTTTTATTTTCAGGGCTATCAAGACCTTCATGTACAAAAGAAACATTTATGTAAGAACTTCCCGGATGTTCTATACTGAATGTTGAAATTTTATCTTCTTTAGATACAACCATTTTTATACCAGATTTATCTTCAACAATTTCAAAGTTAATTTTCGGTAATTTTCTTTTTGCAGATTTTTTTGCAAATTCAAATATAGGTTTAATGATTCCTGAAAGTTTTTTATCAAATATTTGTTTAAATAATTTGATATTGCGTTCACTCTTTTCACCGCTTGCTTTAAGCCATCTTCCTTCATTTTGTTCATCATCATCTTCATTAATGGCTATAAAATTGTTTGGTGCTGAAAGTGAAACTTCTAATCCGTTTGTTATTAATGTCTGAAGTTGTGAAAGAGGTTTTTGTTCTACATCTGTTATGCATCCGCAGAGAACACCTTCTTCACCTATTGTTTTTGTTATTCTTGACCAAACAATCATTGCCCCTGAAAGGTTTGTGTTAGTTAATATCAAGAAGTATGTAGTTTCATTAAACATAACTACTATATCAGAACCACGGACATTTTTCTTTATTGTTTCATCAAGGCGTTCTTTACTTATTTTTATATCAGAATTTCTATTAGGTGTTATACCCATTAATACGGCATCTAAGTGATTTTCTGTTAAGTATCCGATTTCATTTTCAAGTACTCTTTTATTTTGTTTTAAAGTATAGAAACCTGTTTTTTCATCGATAATTTTTAATTGTTCAAGAAGCCGAATATTTTTCTTATGAGTTTCTCTCATTTCATTTTTTTGTAAGCTCCAAATGGTTCTCATCAAAATTTCGCTGTGTCCGTATTCAACAGTTACACAATCGGAAATACCCGCTTTGTTTGCTTCTTTTATAAAATCTTCATTATACTCTCTAAGAACCAAAATTATTGGCACAATCGTATGTCGTTTCATCAATCTGATTGTTTCTAAACAATCTGCTTCTTCTTCTCTGTTAGAACAACTTATTATTATTGATTGTGGTCTGTCTATGTCTATAGAATCACATGCATCTGTATATAATCTTATTAATATACAGTCAATGTTTCTTAATAAAATTAGTTGATCCGATAATTGATTTACGATTTCATCTTCATTTGTTACAAATAAAACGTTATTTCCTGAATTTTGCATTTATGCCTCTTGTTTATAGAATTTATGTTGAAAGTCTTTCAAATAATGAATCAGCTTCTTCTAATATTTCATCTCTAAATACTTCAGCTTTACTGCTTGAAAAATCTATTCCCAAGGTGTTAGATATTTCTAAATCTATATCTTCAAGTTTATAATTATCTTGGACAAGTAAATCGACTGCATTTACAAGTGAACAAGCCATTACCATTGAAGATTCACTAGGTTCATGGTGATATTTCATTACGTTAGATATTACTACAGGTAATTGCCATTTTTTAGCTAAGATGATACCTGTTTGCGTATGGTTACAACCGAAATATTCGTTTTCTAAATCAATAGGTCTTTCACCTGCTTCAACTCTTTCTTTTATATTTTCGTAAAACATAGGATCTTTCATATTAAAAATCATTTTACCTACATCATGCATAAATCCTAAAACAAATGCTTCGTCAGAGTTCATAATATTTTTATGCTTTGCAAAGTATTCACAGCCTACAGCAACACGAATAGAGTGTTTCCATAATTCTTTATCACTTTGCTTTGTAAACATTGGACGCATAGCAATTGTTATGATTAAATTCTTAGCTTTTGCCATACCAATAAGGGCAAGAGCTCTATTTATTGATGTTATTTGTTGAGAAAACCCATAATATGCAGAATTAACAAGTGTTAAAACTTTAGCACTTAAAGATTGATCATAAGAAATTATATCTGCCAAATCTTTAACACTAGCATTTGGATCTTTAACCAAATTGATAGCCTGCATTACAACGTTTGGCATTGCTGGTATTTCTCTTAAATTGTTAATTAATCTTTGAATTTCGTCCATGGCTTTTCCTTAATTTCTAAATATTACTTTTAAACTTGTAAATGTTTTTTTATTGATAAGAAACTTCCGCTTGCTCCAAATAAAGTTCCGACTAAAACGGTTGTTATTATAACAATATTTTCAGCAAACATTGGTGCTGGTATCATAAAAAATTGGTGTACATTATTCAACATTTGTTGAACTAAGTTTACAGGGATTAGTGCTATTAAAGCTCCAAATAATCCATATAAAGCTCCTTGCATTATCAACGGGATTTTTATATACCAATTATTTACTCCCATTAAGCGCATTATTTCTATTTCGTCTTTTCTTGATTGGATTACAAGTTGTATTGTATTGTTTATTATTGTTATTGTCAAGATTGCAACAATAATTATCACAAATATTGTTGTCGTATTTACAGCATGGTTAAGAACTTGAATTTTTTTTGCTAAATCCTGTGCATAATTTACATTTTCAACTACTGTTAGTGTTTTTAATTTGTTAAAGACTTCTGTTATATTATCAGGATTATCTACTTTTACGTGTAATGTATCAGGCAGTGGGTTATCTATATCTCCGATTTTTATTTCTCTTTTGAAATCTGCCCAGCTTTTTTCCTTTGATATAATTGTTACACCCTTAACATGGTCAAATTCTTTTATTCTTTGACTTGTAACATTCGGATCGGCATTATTTTTTAAATATACAGAAATTTCCAAAACATTGCCTAATTCTTTTGCAAATGAAGAAATAGATAGTGTTGCTCTGAATAAAGAACCAAACAATGTCAAAATTGCAGCCATTGTGGTTATAATTACAATATTTATAATTCCGGTTCTTCTAAAGTCATTTAAAATTTCACACGTCAAACGATAGACTATTCTTATTTCTGTAAGCCAGTCCTTTGGTATATGCTTTTTTACTTGTTTTTTTATAGCTTGTTTTCTATTATGCATATGTTCCTGCTTGTACGTCTCTTATTATTTCTCCGCCATCAAGTGTTATTACTCTTTTTCGGAAATAATCTACCATTGATTTATCGTGTGTAGAAATTATTACGGTAATGCCTTTTTGGTTAATTTGATCCAAAATTTGCATAATTTCTAATGAATTTTTAGGATCTAAATTACCGGTAGGTTCGTCGGCGATTAGAAGTGGTGGACCATTTACTATTGCACGAGCAATACTAACACGTTGTTGTTCACCACCTGAAAGTTCTGTTGGTTTTGCTTTCATCTTATCAAGTAAACCAACAACTTTTAATGCTCCTGTTACACGGGCATTTATTTCCTTTGAACTTATACCCATTGTTCTAATTACGTATGCAATATTGTCATATACAGATTGATTTTGAAGTAATTTATAATCTTGGAATACAATACCCATACATCTTCTCAAACTTGGAACTTTATCGTTCGGTAAATTTGCAATATTTATACCGCCTATTATTACAGTCCCGGAAGACGGCATTTCTTCTCTATAAAGCAACTTCATCAAAGTAGATTTGCCGGCACCTGATTTACCAACGACAAATACAAATTCCCCCGGTTGAATATCTAAATTGACATTCTTTAAGGCATATTTATTATTTTTATATTTTTTTGTTACTGAGCGTAACTGTATCATTATTTTTCTTCCATTAACTTTTTAATATCTTCTGCAAGTTCTGCTGAATTTAGTCTGTAATATTTCATTAAGTTATCAAAATCGCCTGATTGTCCAAAAGTATCTTGAACACCTAATCTATGAACTTTTACAGGATAATTTTCTGCTAAAACTTCGCAAACTGCTGAACCTACACCTCCGATTACAGAGTGGTTTTCAACAGTGATTACATAATTTGTTTTCTTAGCTGAATTAATAATTGAAGCACTATCAATAGGTTTTACCATAGGTAAATGAACTATTTCAACATCAATACCTTGTCCTTTTAATATTTCTGATGCTTCAATAACTTCAGCAGTTGTTTCACCGTTTGTAACTATTGTTACATCTTTACCTTCTTTTAATATTGCAGCTTTTGTTAAATCAAATTCATGGCCTGCTTCAAAGACATCAGGAACATTTGTTCTTGGAACTCTTATATAAACCGGTCCAACGTGTTTTGCTGCATATTTAACAGCAGCATTCATTTCTGCACAATCAGAAGGTACTAACACTTGCATATTTGGTAATCCTCTCATCAAAGAAACATCTTCCAATGATTGGTGAGTTGCACCGTCTTCGCATACTGTTATACCGCCATGAGTACCTACAACTTTTACGTTGAAGTTAGCGTAACATATACCGTTTCTAACTTGGTCATAATTTCTGCCTGTTGCAAAAACTGCAAAACTTGCTATAAAAGGAATTTTTCCTACTGTAGAAAGTCCTACGGCAGTTGTTGTCATATCTGCTTCTGCAATACCGCAATCGAACCATCTGTCAGGAAATTCGTTTGCGAATAATTTTGTTTGTGTAGAACCTGCTAAATCAGAATCTAATACTACGACATTTGGATTTTCTTTACCTACTTCTACAAGCGCATTTCCAAAAGCTGAACGTATTGATTTTCTTTCTTTTTTATTGATTGTAATCATATAAATTTCCCTTCCTTTTATGTAATAGAATTATAGCATAAATATTTTCATAAAAAATTTCAACGTTACATTTGCTTAACAAAAGCATGAAAATAAAGCAATTTCATGGTTTTGAACTACTTTATATAAGAGTAGTTAGTTTGGTAGGGTTTTATGGTAAGCAATATCGGTAATTTTTTTAAACCTCAAAATATAGCAAACAAAGCTAAAAATGAAGCTGAATTGAGTGTATTTTATATGAATGATGTTCATGGTGATATTAACCGTGCAGCTAAAATGAAAACAGCTAAAGATTGTTTTGAAAAACAAAATAAAGCTACTGCTAACTTAACTCTTGCAGGTGGAGATTTATTATATGGTAAAGATCCAAAAAGATTAAATGTTATTACAAAATTTTTAAACGCTTTACATATTGATGCAACTGCATTAGGTAATCATGAATTTCACTCAGGTTCTGAAAAATTAGCTGAAACTTTAAAAGGTTTAAATACAACTGCTGTATGTGCAAATCTTGAAATTCCTGAAGGAAACAAACTAAGAGAAAGAATGGCAGAAAAAAAATTAGTTAAATCTGCAACATTCATGAGAGGTGGACATAAGTTTGCAGTAATCGGTGCTTCTCCGTTTGATACAGATATTACAACAAAAGAAAAACAAGATGGCACAGGTATTAAACAAATGGACGTTGATAAAACTATCAAAGCTATCAACGCAGAAGTAAAAGAATTAGAAAAACAAGGTATAAACAAAATCATTCTTTGTTCTCACACTGGTTATGGTGAACATGCTGATTTAAAAATCGCAAGAGAAACTGAAGGTGTTGATATAATTATCGGTGGTCATTCTCATGCAACTATCGAAGGTGCTAATACAAAAGATAACGGCGGAGATAAAAAATTAAACGTTGTTAAATCAAAAAGAGGCGAAACAGTTGTTATTACTCAAGCTAACAAATTAAACAAAAAAGCAGGGTTTTTAAATGTTGTATTTGATAAAAACGGTGTTATAAAAGAAGATTCAATTGTTAATAAATTAGCTAATGTTGATGATTTTAAACCTAATAAAGGTGTTCAAGATATGATTACAAGTATCTTAGGTGAAAATAAAGTTATTGCAAATCCAAAACACACTTGGATGCCTATAAATGAATTCCAAGACAGATATATGGAAAATCCTGTTGCTAATGTATTGTCAGATTCAATTCTTTCAGCCGCAAGAAAGATGGATAAAGATGTTTTAGGAGCTGTTCACACAACAAATATCTTAAAAAGAGGTATTGAAGGTCAAGTAACAAAATATGATATCAAATATGATATGTTACCTTACAATAGTGATCATGTAATCACTGAAATTACAGAAGAAGATTTCGTAAAATTATTAGAAGCAACATCAGGTAAATTATTCCAAAACTTTGACCCACAACTTTTAAGATGTTCTGGTATGAGATACACAATTGATGAAAATGCTGATAAAGGTATTAACGGTCATATCAAATCATTAGAATTTGTTGATGAAAACAACAACGTAGTAAGAACAGTTGATGTTAAAAATCCTTCTAAAACAAACACATTAAAAATTGCTTTAAATGATTATTTATTTGAAGACAAAGATACAAAAGCTATCATGGCTCCATATAAAGATTCTGCTAAAACAATTGGAAAAGAACAAGAATTATTTGCTCAATATTTAGAAGAAAACAAAGACGTTGATTTTGATTTAAAACCTGAAAAAAGAATTCAAATCAACTACCAAAACTTGGATAAATATTGCTACCAATATCCAATGGAAGATAAATTAGCAGCTTTAGCTATTCAAAAATAATTATCGGTAATTATATAGAATTAGAAAAAAGCAGGTTATAAAACCTGCTTTTTTCTTAGGAAACAAACTAAACTACTATTTTAATGTAAAATTATTTAACAAACATGTTATATGTTAAAAAACATGTGGAATAAAGTATTTGGAGAGAGAATATACATAACAAAAAGCTAAACGGATTAATTAGCTTGTTTGTGAAAGGATTCAATTTTCACACTAAAACAAAACAGACCTGAATAGGTTGATTATTTGTTGCTTCTTTCAAACGAAGTGATTAATTGTCGTTGTTGGTTTTTTAACGAAAGCGAGAAGAACTATAACCAATAACAAAATCATTTGTTTGGAGGATAAAAAATGAGGTTGTATATTTTACAATGACATTGTAAAACTATGTGACACAAATCAAACAGTGAATAGCCAATATTGAATAGTGAATAGAAAACCCTACTCACAACTCACAACTCGCAATTCACTAACTACAACAAACTAATCACTAATCATGTCGAAACGAAGAGCACAAAATAGCAAAGAAGTACAACTGCGGATTGAATAATCCGTCGACTGCTATTGCGTGCAAATCAAAACAACATAACATGTCATTCCGAACTCGTTTCGGAATTACTCATATCATTCTGAATTTATTTCAGAATCTAACAAATAAATGCTGAAACAAGTTCAGCATGACAAAAAATTTCACAAATCACCATTCGCGAAAATACATCTGCCCTATGAAAAATTTTAACCAAAAACTTAATCATTCATTCGCACAACCTGAAAAGGGCTCAGTTTGTGCTGATTTACATTCTAATATGGGCAAAATATGGGGAGAAAAAGGGAATATTTGTAGAAAGTTAATGTCTTTATTAAGTTATAACCTATTCAAACGACCGCCTATTATTCGAGGAGGTGATGTTACTTGTTAAGCATAAATACAAACATCACCTCTTTGTTGGCTATGACTTCCTTAAGCAAGAATACAGGTGCAATGAATACAGCACTAAACAGATTAAGCACAGGCTACCGAATCAATTCAACAAAAGATGATGCGGCAGGCAGTGCTATTTCGGCGTCTTTAAATAAAGAGATTTCGAGTTTTGAGGTTGCTCAAGATAATGCACAAATGGGTCAATCTATGATTGATGTTGCAACTAATACCTTGAACAATTTACAAGGTATGGTTCAACGTATACGAGATTTAGCAGAAGAATCAGCAAACGGTACATACGGATATGAAGAACGAAGGGCAATGCAAAACGAGGTTAATTCGCTTGTTGATGAAATATACCGTATAAAAGAAACAACTGTATTCAACGGTAAAAAGATTTTTGGTGAAGAAAGTTCCAGA